>JAUSKV010000272.1 GCA_030646745.1 Sulfurimonas sp.
CGGAGCATATAGCGGTTTAAGTCTTGGAACTGCATTTTATACAACCAATGGTTTTGGTCTTGGCGGAAGCAAGGCTACAAATGTAGAAGTGGATCCGACGCTTTTAGGTTCAAACAATGAGGGTTACTCCATTTTGGGTGAAGCATACATTCAATATAAAAATTCAAACACAACTTTTAAAGGCGGTCGCCAAAAGCTAGATACTCCACTCGCGGGGAGTGATGATGCAAGAATGTTGCCAAACTTTTTTGAAGCGTATTTGCTCATCAACACAGACATAAAAGATACAACGCTCATAGGCGGGCATGTAACTAAGTTTGCACAAGGAACTTTTGGTCGTGCGTATGGTAACGGAATTCTCTCGGCTACAAGCGGTTACTCTGCCGTGGATGCGAAAAACCAAGTGGGTGATTTCGTAAACATGGGTGACTATGCAATCGGTAAAACTACGGACGGTGTTTCTGTCGTTTCTGCGACTTACACAGGGGTAAAAAATTTAAAAGTTCAGGCTTGGAATTACTACGCACATGATATTTTAAATGCAGTTTACGCAGATGCCGATTTTTCATGGACATGTCTTTTAAATGATAATGTTAAGCCATTTGTAGGCGCTCAATTCATACAAGAGAGTGAAGTAGGCGATAAACTTTTGGGAAATGTAAACGGCATGTATATGGCAGCAAAAGCCGGTTTTAAAGTTGAAAATTTTACAGCTACACTTGCATATTCAGACACCTCTGAAAACTCTGCAACAGATGCAGTCACACAAAACGCAATCATCACTCCATGGGGCGGAATGCCGGCTTATACGCAGGGAATGGTTACAAGACACCAATTTTTAGCAGGTACAAAAGCGAGTAAAGCTACCCTCTCCTATAACTGGAAAAAATTGGGTTCAGATGTGACTACAGATGTTTACCATGCTTCGTACGCTATGGCGGATTATAACGGTTACACATTTGATGATGCGAGTGAAAACGGCTTTGATGTTATCTATAAACCGGAGGCTGTTAAAAACTTACAACTTCGTCTTCGTGCAAACTACGCACAAGATTTTAATGTTGCAGCAAGCGGTGCTACAACCGGCTGGAACGAGTACAGATTTATAGCAAACTACAACTTCTAAAAATAAATTTAAAGGAAATGATTATGAACAAAGAACTCGTAGAAAAAATAAAAAATGACCCGAATTATCAAGAGTTGGTTTCTAAAAGAAGTAGTTTTTCAATAAAACTCACAATTGCCATGTTGGCTGTATATTTTGCTTTTATTTTAACTATTGCATTTAAACCCGCTCTTTTGGGTACTCCGCTCTCAGCGGATAGTGTTACAACAGTAGGTATTCCGGTTGGAATAGCGGTTATCATATTTGCTTTTATCTTAACAGGTATCTATACAAAAAGAGCAAATACAGAGTTTGATGATTTAACTAACAAAATTAAAAATGCAATTAAGGAGCACTAAGTGAATAGAACATTTCTTTTTTTAATACTCGGTTCTATAGCAGTTTTTGCTTCCGGAGCAATTGAGGGTGAGGTACAAAAACAGGCACTCAACATGTCTGCAATTGTGATGTTTCTTATTTTTGTAAGTGCTACTTTAGGTATCACTTACTGGGCTGCAAAACGCACAAAAAGCGCAAAAGATTTTTACACTGCAGGCGGCGGAATAACGGGCTTTCAAAACGGTATGGCGATTGCGGGTGACTATATGTCGGCTGCTTCATTTTTGGGAATTTCCGGTCTTGTTTACATGAAGGGATATGACGGGCTTATCTACTCCATAGGCTTTTTGGTCGGTTGGCCGATTATTTTGTTTATGATTGCAGAGCCTCTAAGAAACTTGGGCAAATACACTTTTGCCGATGTTGCTTCCTACAGACTCCGTCAAACACCTATCCGCACATTGGCGGCTTCGGGTTCTATTGCGACGGTTGTTTTATATCTCATCGCACAGATGGTTGGTGCGGGAAAACTGATTGAGCTTCTTTTTGGACTTAATTATGAGGTTGCCGTAATTCTTGTCGGTGTTCTTATGATTTTATATGTAACTTTCGGCGGTATGCTTGCAACGACTTGGGTTCAGATTATCAAGGCATTTTTACTCCTCTCCGGTGCTTCATTTATGGCAATTGCTGTTATGGCTCACTACGATTTTAGTTTCGGTGCGTTATTTACACATGCCACAGAGCTTAAAGGTATAGCGATTATGAGTCCAGGTGGGCTTGTCTCCGACCCAATATCTGCAATTTCTCTCGCCATTGCTCTTATGTTTGGTACAGCAGGACTTCCTCATATTTTAATGAGATTTTTTACCGTAAGCGATGCGAAAGAGGCAAGAAAATCAGTTTTCTATGCAACGGGTTTTATCGGGTATTTTTACATTTTAACTTTCATCATCGGTTTCGGTGCTATCGTTATGGTATTTAAAAATCCAGCCTATTTAGATGTTGTAAAAAATGCAGTGGATGGAACTTCACCTATTCTAGGCGGAAGCAACATGGCGGCGATTCACCTCTCACATGCTGTGGGCGGTGACTTCTTCTTAGGCTTTATTTCGGCAGTTGCTTTTGCTACAATTTTGGCTGTTGTTTCAGGTCTTACACTTGCAGGTGCTTCGGCGATTAGCCATGACCTTTATGCTTCTGTAATCAAAAGAGGAAATGTTGATTCCATGAAAGAGATGAGAGTATCTAAAATAGCTACTGTAATTTTAGGCATCGTCGCAATCATTATGGGTATTATGTTTGAAAAACAAAATATTGCATTCCTTGTCGGTCTTGCTTTTGCTATCGCCGCATCTGCGAACTTCCCGATTCTGTTTCTTTCAATGTATTGGAGTAAACTTACAACGCGTGGAGCTGTAGTCGGTGGAAGTTTAGGACTTGCAACAGCAATTCTTTTAGTGATTTTAAGTCCAACTGTCTGGGTGAAAATCTTAGGATACCAGACAGCGATTTTCCCGTATGAGCATCCAGCACTCTTTTCTGTAGCCGTAGCTTTTATTGCTATTTGGTTCTTCTCAATTACTGATAAATCAGAAAATGCGAAAGAGGAACAGGAAGCTTTTGAAGCGCAATATATTAGAAGTCAAACAGGCATCGGTGCAGAGGGTGCGAGTCACTAAGAAAAAATCATGGCATGTGAGACGAAGTCCGCATGCCATAAAATAGGAGTAATTCTTGAGTATTTTAGACCAAAGAAAACTTATTGAATCTATCCATCCCTTCGAGCTGTTAAGCTCGCTTACACTCGATAATCTTATGAAAAAGATTGATATAGCGTACTACCCGAAAGATACACTTCTCATATCAAAAAATCTTCCATCCATTGCATTTTATATTGTCATAAAAGGTTCTGTTACGGAGTTGATAGATGATGAAATTCACAGCGTGTTTGGAGCAGGTGACAGTTTTGATGCGAATGCTCTTATTTACGGCACATGTGAAGGACGATTTATTGTGGATGAGGATTTAATCTGCTATGAGATTAAAAAAGAGGACTTTCTGGATTTAATGCAGGATAAGAGAGTTCAAAGTTACTTTTTACAAAACTTTGTAACCCGTCATCAACACCTCAAAGATTACGATGCTCAGAGCAGTTTGACACCTTTTTTAATGTCAAAAGTCTCGGATATGTATCTTCATAATGCATGTATTGTTGCACCGGATGAGACAATTTATAATGCACTTTTAAAGATGAAAGAGCTAAAAGCAAGCGCTATTTTGGTTCAAGCGCAAGAGGAACTTTTTATTGTAACGGATACGGATTTACGGAATAAAGTTTTACTCGGCAAAAACGGTGTGGATGATTCGATTATTACAATCGCTTCAAGCAGAGCCATAACCATTGATATAAACGACTTTTTATTTAACGCACTTCTGCTCATGACACACAATACAATTAAAAGAGTTGTAGTCAAACAAAGAGGCGAAGTCAAAGGCGTTTTAGAGCAGTTGGATTTGTTGAGCTATTTTGCGAATCACTCCTATCTTGTTGCGGTTCAGATAGACAAAGCCAAAAATGTAGAAGACCTCAAAAACATACAGAGTGACCTGAAAAATCTTTTAATCTCCCTCCACACAAAGGGCGTAAAGAGCAGATATATTACAAAACTTGTCTCCACTCTCAATATAAAAATGTATAAAAAAGTGTTTGACATGTGTGTCGAAACTCCTTTGCAAGATAAGTGCTGTCTGATAGTTATGGGTTCAGAGGGCAGGGAAGAGCAGAGTGTAAAGACTGACCAAGATAACGCACTCATTGTAAAAGACGGAGTGGATGTTGCACTTTTTACAGAACCCATGATAAAGTTAAACAGCTATCTTTTAGAGCTTGGTTTTCCCCCTTGTGTTGGAGATGTTATGGTAAGTAATGCATTTTGGCGAAGAGAGGTGCATGCCTATAAAGAGCTTATTGATACATGGATGAGCTCATTAAATGAAGCAAATTTGCAAGCGCTCAGTATATTTTTGGATGCAAAATGTGTTTGCGGAGATTGTACACTGCTCGATGAGCTTGCGGAGTATTTGCACAGCA
>JAUSKV010000276.1 GCA_030646745.1 Sulfurimonas sp.
ATGCTTCATCTGAAGCGTTTAAAACAGCAACTCTTCTTAAGACACTAAATATTAACTCCCTTATTACTGGGGAGTCAGGTGTCGGAAAGAGAAGTATTGCTAAATATATCCTTCCAGATGCTCCTGTCTTGGATGCATCAAATTTTGATGAATTATTGGTTGCAATCGAGAGTTCGAGAGAGATAATTATCACAAATTTAGAAAACTCACCCAATATAAAGAGAGTAATTGATAGTATTAACTCAAATAGTGTCAGAGTAGTTGCAACAGCAAACAGTTCATTTTATAATCAGTATGCTGATGAGCTTTTTAGTGTTAAATTTGATATTCCGCCATTATCTCAAAGATTAGAGGACATTGAATTATTAGTAAAAAAATTTACTAAAGAGGCCTCCGCACTTTTTGGTTTCAATGAAAAATTTAACATTAAAAATTTCAAACCTGATCTCAGTGAAAATGCAAATTCTTTAAGAAGACAAGTAATGATTACTTATCTGCTGCAAGACATAAAAGACAGAGAGCTGATAAATATTATTGAAAACTACATGTTTGATAAACTAGGCTCCAATAGTGATTATAGAAAATTTTTGTATCTATATGAAGCACCTCTTATCAAAGCAGGGCTTAATAAGTTTAAATCTCAACTTCAATTGTCAGACAGATTGGGATTAAACAGAAATACTCTTAGAAAAAAAATATCAGATAATATAGATTACTTATAAGGATAATAAATGCAAAAAAAAATAGCAATGATTTTTTCAGGTCAAGGTTCTCAAGCGGTAGGAATGGGCAAGAGTTTTTATGAAAATTCTGATATTGCAAAAGAGATGTTTGATAAAGCCGGAGAGAGAATAGGTGTTGATTTTAAAGAGCTTATTTTTGAAGAGAATGATAGACTAGGGCAAACAGCTTACACACAACCTGCAATTTTACTTATTCAGATGATTGCATATCGTCTTTTTAAAGAGGCATGTCCAATGCAACCTACTCTCTTCTTGGGGCACTCACTTGGCGAATTTTCTGCTTTGTGTGCTAGCGGCGCTATAGATTATGTAGATGCTATAGAATTGGTGCATAAAAGAGGTTTATTGATGCAAGAAGCATGCGAATCTATTGAAGCCGGCATGATGGCTCTTGTTGGTATTGATGATGCAGCCGTTGAAAAGGTATGTCTTGATGCACAAAATAGTGGCAAAAAAGTTTGGCCTGCAAACTATAACCAAGATGGGCAGTTAGTAGTGGCTGGCATGAAGGGTGATTTAATTTCTATGGAACAGGCATTTAAAGACGCTGGTGCAAAAAGAGCAATTCTTTTAGACATGTCAGTTGCCTCTCACTGCGATTTGCTCACTTCTGCGCAAGAGCCATTGGCCCAATTGATGAAAAATATGATTAAAGAGGAGTTTGCTGCTCCGATTATTTCAAATGTTACCACAAAGGCATACAGTACAAAAGAGGAAGCAGTCTTTCTTTTAAAAGAGCAGTTGGTGAAGCCTGTAAAATATAAACAATCAATTGAAGCAATAGTAAATGATATCGATCTTGCAATTGAATTTGGTCATGGCAGTGTATTAAAAGGTCTTAATAAAAGAATTGCAAAAGATTTGCAAACTCTCAATGTTTCAGATATGGACTCCTTAGCAAAAGTTGTAGAGGAAGTTTGTTTATAATATGCGAGTAACACTGGCTCAGACTTCACCTAAGCTAAACCGTTCTAATCTTGAGGAGACACTTTCTATTGTAAACAAGTTTATGAATGATAGCGATTTGATTGTATTTCCTGAACTCTCGCTCAACGGCTATCTATTACAGGATAAGCTCTATGAAGATGCTTGGGATATAGATGAGTTAAGCAGATTAAAAGAGTTAAGTCTGCATGTGGATATTGTAGTAGGCGCTGCAATAAGAGATAACCAAACATTCAAAAATAGAGCTCTCTACTTTTCAAAAGGAGAGCTTTTAAGTCAGCACTCTAAAGTTTATTTGCCAAATTATGGTATGTTTGAAGAAGCAAGATATTTTAGTGCCGGCAATAAATTTGAGAGTTTTACTACCTCCTTTGGAAGAACATCTATGCTTGTATGTGAGGATTTATGGCATAAAGAGGCTCATAACGAACTCATAAAAGAGAATCCGGACCTTATTATTGCTCTTGTTGCTTCGCCGGCCCGCGGGTTTGATGAGGGCGGTTTAGAGATAGAAGATAAGTGGTACTCAATTATAAAAACAGTAGTTGGCGAATGCAATGCAAAATTAATTTTTGTAAATCGCGTCGGTTTTGAAGATGGACTCGGTTTTTGGGGCGGAAGCTGCATAGTTGATGAAGACTCAAACATAATAGAAAAATTGCCACGATATGAAAAAATAGTGAAAACATTTGAAATATAAGGGATAACATGAAAATAGCAATAATGGGTGCAATGCCCGAAGAGATAGCACCGATACTGAAAAAATTGGGCAACTATACAACAACAGAGTATGCAAAAAACAAGTATTACGAAGCATCCTATAAGGGTGTAGATTTAGTAATAGCCTACTCTAAAATAGGCAAAGTGTTTTCAACTCTAACCGCTACGACAATGATTGAACATTTTAGCGCTACGCAACTACTATTTTCAGGTGTTGCCGGTGCTATTTCACCGAGTTTGAAAGTTGGCGACTTAATTGTAGCGACAAAGCTCTCGCAACATGATTTGGATATTACGGCGTTTGGGCATCCATTTGGTTTTGTACCGGAAGGTGCTGTGTTTGTGGAAGCAGATAAAAGTATGATAGAGCTAAGCAAAGAAGTTGCTCTTGACATGGGTAAAATAGTTCAAGAGGGGATTATTGCCACAGGTGATCAGTTCGTTGCAAATGAAGAGCGTAAAAATTGGATTGGCTCTACTTTTGGTGCGGATGCTCTGGAGATGGAAGGTGCTTCTGTTGCGGTTGTGTGCGATGCTCTGAATGTACCATTTTTTATTCTTCGTGCAATAAGCGATGCCGCGGACATGGATGCGAGTTTTTCATTTGATGCATTTCTTGAGACAAGTGCGGTAGAGAGTGCAGAATTTGTCATGAAAATGGTTGATAAAATACTTGATAAAAACGCCAAATGAACAAAGTCAATTTGACTATGCTAACGCTATGTTCTCTTCAGCGCAGAGCTAGCGTTCAGATAAACCGAACTTAACATGCCCATAGTTATATCTAAAAAAATAATGTCCAAACTCGGACGAACAAATGCTGAGTTTAACTTAATAGAAGAGGGCGACAAAATTCTAGTTGGTCTTAGCGGCGGTAAAGATTCTTTAACAATGGTGCATGCCATGAAAGAGCAACAGCGCCGCGCTCCCTTTAAATTTGAATTTATTGCTGTAACTGTCTCCTATGGCATGGAAGAAAATTTTGATGCTTTGATAGCCCACTGCAAAGAGTATGACATTCCGCATGTTGTGCATGATACGAAAATTTATGATTTAGCGCAAGTGAAGATAAGAGAGAACTCCTCTTTTTGTAGTTTTTTCTCTCGCATGCGAAGAGGTTCTCTTTACAGTGCAGCTGAGAAATTTGGATGTAATAAAGTGGCTTTGGGTCATCATATGGACGATGCCGCTGAGAGTTTTTTTATGAACTTCATCTATAACGGACAGATGCGTTCCCTTGCACCAAAATATAGAGCAGGCAATGGTCTGATTGTCATTCGTCCGCTTATCCAGATGCGGGAGAGACAATTGGCTGCATTTGCAGTTGACAACAACATGCCAACCATTGGGGATGAATCTTGTCCATCTATGCGCTTTGATGTCAAAATGCCACATGCCAGAGCGCACACAAAAGAGATGCTAGCCAAGATGGAAAAAGAGTTTCCAACGCTCTTTACAAGTCTAAATGCTGCTTTTAAGAATATTTCTATTGATAGTTTTTTTGACGCGGAGAAGTTTTCTGTTTAAATAAAATGAGTTAATGATATAATTCGCGGCATTAATAAAAAAGGAACAATTCTATGGGAAGAGCGTTTGAATATAGAAAAGCATCAAAATTAAAAAGATGGGGAGCGATGTCAAAGTTGTTTCCAAAACTCGGCAAAATAATTACTATGGCAGCAAAAGAGGGGAGTAGCGATCCTGACATGAACTCGAAACTTCGTACGGCGATTATGAATGCAAAAGCTGAAAATATGCCAAAAGATAACATCGAAGCGGCGATAAAAAGAGCGAGTGCAAAAGATACGACGAGTATGTTGGAAGTAAACTTTGAGGGCAAAGCTCCACATGGCGTTTTGATTTTTATAGAGTGTTTAACAGATAATAATACGAGAACAGTGGCCAATGTAAAAAATGTACTCACTAAACATGGCGGAGAGATGCTGACAAACGGCTCTTTGGAGTTTATGTTTAGCAGAAAAGCAGTAATTGAGTTTAAATTAAAAGATGGCATGGATATTGAGGAGCTAGAGTTAGAGCTGATTGATGCAGGCCTTGAAGAGATTGAAGAAGAAGAGGGTGTTGTTTTAGTGACGGGTGATTATACAAATTTTGGAAAACTCAATGAAGCACTGGAAAAGATGGGAATCGAGGTTACAAAAGCAAACCTAGAGAGAATGGCAAACTCTCCAATATCTATCTCTGAGCAAGAGCAAGTTGATATTGATAAAATTATAGATAAATTAGAAGACGATGATGATGTTAATAAGATTTTTACAAATCTAGCATAATTTTCACATGTCGGTATTTGATAAAAATAATATATGAAATACATTGATAAAATATATACACAAACACATGAGGTAAAGCAATCAAAATTTATTGCTTACCTTGTGCCTTTTTCGGAATTTATAGCCACTTTAGAACAACTCAAAATCTCACATCCAAAAGCCAGACATTTTGTTGTTGCGTACAGATATCTAAATAAGTTTAATCAAATTGTAGAACACTCCAGTGATGATGGAGAGCCAAAAGGAACATCCGGCAAACCCTCTCTTTTTGTTTTGCAGGGTTTGGAGATGATAAACTGCGGCGTCATAATTGTCAGATATTTTGGCGGAACAAAGCTCGGAACCGGCGGATTGGTCAGAGCGTACAGCGATAGTGTAAACTTGGTGTTAAATTTGGCATCATTCATTGAATATAAACAAGAAACAAGTATTACTATATATTTTGAATACTCAAATATAAGAATGGTAGAGTATGAGTGTTTGACATGTGGAGTTGATATAGTTGAAAAAAGTTTTGATGCGGCTTCTATCTATAAAATAAAAGGCATTGAATCTAACATAAAACTATTTTTAGAAAAGCTGAGTAGAGTGGTTGAAGTTGTAAAATAGATAAAAATCTATTCACAACCTATCTTCCATGTACAGCGTTACCCATATCCCACATCGGCAAGAAAATACCAAGTGCAAGTAAAATAACCATTGAAGCTATTATAAAGAGCATTATAGGTTCAATAGCCTCCGATAGACCGTCAATAATAGCATCAAATCTCATTTTATAGTACTCTGCAACTTTCTTTATCATGGCATCAAGCGTACCGCTATCCTCTC
>JAUSKV010000278.1 GCA_030646745.1 Sulfurimonas sp.
AAGAAGAGTGCATGTTTTGGCGCGTCATCTTAGTTTTGCTATCTTAAAACTTGAAGTGATTCCGACCGTTTTTCATCTGAGCATAAACTACGAAATGAATCAAAAATCCCACAAAAACATCTCTCTTTGTGAAATATTTACAGAAAAAAAGTTTGACTCTTTGTGTTTGGCTCTTTTTAATGAAGCCGATAATCAGAGAAGGCTCCATGTTATCAGACTAAGCATAAACTGTTCAAGCTTCACACGGGACTCCAAAAAAGAGCTTTCACTTATAGGTTTTGCAGAGGAGCAGAAGATGAAAAAGTTGACAGACTCCTCTCAAAATTTAAGAGAAAAATATGGCATCGACACATTGAAATGGGGGAGCGAATTATGCTAGAATCTCCGCATGACAAACAGCAAACTCATTAATCAATTCCGCTCCTTCTATTTTAGGAACTATCCCGAGGACATGGAGCTTCAAATTGAGTATTTTTCTGTCTTCGGCGGTCTTGGCTGGGAGATAGATACAGGCAAACCTATTGAACTCCTTATAAAAGAGCTTATTTTAGAAAAGTTTACTCTTCTAAATGAGAAAATAGAAGAGCTTACTCTTGGAAATAAAAACAACAAAAGGCTTTTAAGAGCCTTGGCTATAGGCGATAGAAAGATATTTTCAGCCTTTAACAGAGCTGGTCTCAATAATGCAAACGGAGGAGCAGCACTCAATTTTTTACAAGAAAAAGGTCTCATTCAAATAGAGTTTTCAAGAGAAGAACCTGCCCGAAGCCTTAATCCCCATGGCAAATTAAAACGAGAAGTAGCAAGACATAGGATTTCGCATAAAGTTCTTTTTGTGCACCCTTTTGTAAGATTTTGGTTCTACTTTATAGCGCCCTTTAACAAAGAGATAGAGGAGAAAAATTTTGACAATGTTCTAAATAATTT
This sequence comes from Sulfurimonas sp., assembly GCA_030646745.1. GTDB lineage: Bacteria > Campylobacterota > Campylobacteria > Campylobacterales > Sulfurimonadaceae > Sulfurimonas. Next base: position 928 of record JAUSKV010000278.1, read on the forward strand.
CAAGATAAAACAGTATGGTTATACAAGTTTGGTTTTTGAGGAGCTTTCAGAGATTTTACTCAATTATCATCTTAGAGATTCGCAAATTATAAGCTCAGGAAGCTACTGGGACGCAAAAGTGGAAATAGATATTCTGACCATAACAAGCGATGAAAAGATATATGTTGCAGAGTGCAAATGGACAAATCATAGAGTAAACAAAAAAGAGTTGCACAAACTCATGCAAAAATGTGAGAGTTTAGAGATAAAACCAACACAAATAGTTCTCTTCTCAAAAAGAGGATTTTCCAAAGAGTTGGAGAGCATGCAGGGCAAAGGATTGGCACTTTATAGTTCAAAGGAGTTTGCGGCTCTCGTAAAACAAAGCTCAAAAGAGGAGTTCGTAGAGGACTTTTTAGCTCTCTAAGAGACTATGCGGAGTGCCGTATATGCCTCTTGCAAAAGCTGAAATTTTTGCGTGTAGTGCTGAATCATATGTGGTTTTTCATTAAATATTTTATCCGGATGATATACTTTTGTCAGCTTTTTATAGCTCTTTTTGAGTGCATCTTGACTTGCTCCGACCGGACACTCCAAAACAGTGTAAAACTGAACTGTCTCATCCTCTTCTTCATCTTTACACAAATCACCAAAACTAAAACTTGCAAAATCTGAGTAGAGTTTACTCATAAAATGGTTGTCGTAGGTATATTGGATTTGATAGTGCAAAATATGTCTCTTGTTCAGAGCCCGCTCTAACCTTGCTTTTGCTTTGTAGTCTGAGACATCTATCACCAATGATTGGTCGGTACCCCGCTCTACATAAACCTCAAGCTGTGAACGAAGATAGTTAAGAACCCACATGTTGGGTACGCTAAGCGATATTAAAACTGTATCTTTATCATAGGCATAAAGATTTACTTTTACATTTTCCGGCTCTTCGAGTTTATCAAGCTCAATTTTTATAGGCTGTGCCCCGTATCGCAACATGGAACGCAAAAAAAACTCGTGCGAAAAATCATGTGTTTTGGCATGGAAAGCACTAAGCTCATGTAAAAACTCTTCTCTTATTTCTCTTAATGTTTCATTTCTAAAGACTAAAACAGCTTTTGGTAAAAAAAGCATACCACGGGCATGATGATTTAAAAAATTGGTCATCCATTTCGCATTGAGTGTATCGAATCCCGTAGTGATAAGAATAAGATTATTGCGTAAAACAATTTCCATATTACCTACCTTTTTTTGATGTTACACACTAAAACGAACGCGTCCGTTTTAGTGACAGGGACAAATGTCCCTACAACCCCCTAAAGCTACGAAAAACTTTGTTTTTCGAGATTTTGATGGAGTATTACAGACTTTATGAAGAAGTGTATTGTATTTAAGGTATTAAGCAATATCAGTTCCACTTTTTTTTGGTTTAAGGAGGATTATTACTTTTTTTATTCAAAAAAATATCATAAGTTTTATCTAGGTTTTTGTGAGTATAATTGCGAATTATTTTACTTATTTATCTCTTCTAAGGATATACAAATTGCTTGAAAATATGAATGAAAAGTGTGCTGTTGTCGGTATATTTGGTCACAAAGAAGCTTCTAAACTTGCTTATTTTTCTCTTCACGCCCTGCAACACCGTGGTCAGGAAGCAGCAGGAATAAGCTCTTCAGATGGCGTAAAACTTCATACAATTAAAGACCGTGGTTTGGTTATGAGTGTTTTTAATGAAGAGAAACTTAAAACTCTCAGTGGAACTAGTGCTATAGGTCA
>JAUSKV010000281.1 GCA_030646745.1 Sulfurimonas sp.
TTGCAGCAGTTCTTTTTGGAATGCTTGAAGTTGCAGTTTTGCTTTTGAGTCTTGGGATGCTTGGAGCTTTGGCACAGATGTTTTTCAGTTATGAAGATTTTAGGACTTTAAAAAGTGAGAGTTCAAATGCGTATCAGCTTAAAAGAACAGCAAGACTTTATGATGAGAACTTTAAAAATGTTAGAGTGTTTCGCACTATTTCTATAGTTTTAGGCGGGGTTATTTTACCGCTTCTTGCGATTGTAATTGTAAGCTCCGCATCGTTTGGCTTGGCATCTTTGGTTCTGTCTCTCTCCTTGGCACTGATATTTGCGAGTGAGATTAGTGATAGATTTTTATTTTATTCAACAGTCGTTCCATTAGGAATGGCAGGTGGATTTTTTGTAGGGAAGTCACGATGATTAGTAAAATAAAAGATTTTTTAGGTTTTGATATAAAAGAGGCAAAGTATAAACTCTCATCAGACCCAATGTTCGGAATGATAAGCGATGCAAAAAAGCCGGATAAATGGGTCTTCTCTACATGCGGATATTGTGGAGTAGGGTGTGGACTTTACATCGGGGTGAAAGAGGGCAAGGCAGTTTATACAAAAGGCAACCCAAAACATAGTGTAAATATGGGAACACTCTGCCCAAAGGGGTTGAGTGAGCATCAGCTGATTAACTCACCTGAGCGTGTAACGCAGCCGCTTATCAGAAAAAATGGAAATCTCACACCTGCTTTATGGGATGAAGCTTACACAAAAGTTTCAGAAGAGTTCAAGCGCATTGCCAAAATGCATGGCGAAAAAGCCGTGGGTGTTATCTCGACAGGGCAGCTTTTAACAGAGGAGTTTTATACTCTTGGAAAGTTTGTTCAACTCGGTCTTCGCACAAACAACTTTGATGGAAATACAACGCTTTGCATGGCTTCTGCCGTTATGGGTTACAAGCACTCTTTAGGTTCGGACGGTCCTGTCGGCGCATACGAGGATTTTGAAAAAGCGAATGTAATTGTTTTGGTGGGTGCAAATATTGCAGATAACCACCCCATTTTTAAACTTCACATCGCAAAAAATAAGAAAAAGCCCAAGATAATTGTAATAGACCCGAGAGCCTCAAAAACTTCGCAGATGGCTGATTTGTTTGTACCTTTGAAGGCGAGAACGGACTTGGCACTTTTTAACGGTTTGGCTTATATTATAATGGAGCAGGGCTGGGAAAATGAGGGTTATGTTCAAGCAAATACGAACGGCTATAAAGAGCTGAAAAAACACCTTCAAAACTACCCTCCGCAAGAGGTGGCAAATATAACGGGGATTGATGTTAAAACTCTTTATGAAATAGCAAGACAGTTTGCTTCTCAAGAGGCGGTTTTAACTGCATGGACTATGGGTGTGAACCAGTCATTTATGGGAACGGACACGGTAAGCGCTATCATCAACCTGCACCTTTTAACAGGGCAGATTGGGCGAGAGGGTGCCGGACCTTTTTCTATCACGGGGCAGTGCAACGCTATGGGGACACGTGAGAGCGGATTTACCTCTTCGCTTCCGGGGTATCGCAATTTTGGCGATGCAGAGGCACTCAAAGAGTATGCGGAGATAGTCAAAGTTCCGGAGGCAATCATTCCTACTCAAAGGGGATACAAATACGCCGAGATTATCGATGCAATTGAGCGAGGTGAAATCAAGGCTCTTTGGATTGTTGCCACAAATCCGCTGGTGAGTTTTGTAAATCAGGAGAAGCTCCGTAAAACTTTTGCAAAACTTGACCTTCTTGTCGTGCAGGATGCCTTTATGAGCGATACGGCAGAGATAGCCGATGTTGTTTTTGCAGCGGCGACCTGGGGTGAGAAGGAGGGAACATATACAAACTCTGAGCGACGATGCAACCGTGCAAACAAGGCGGTTGAACCTCTTGGTGAGACAAAAAGTGACTTTGACATAATCGTGGAGTTCTCCAAATATTTTTATGAGACAAATGAACTTCTTTTTCCAAACTGGAAATCTCCAAAAGATGCCTTCGATGAGTGGAAGGAAGTGAGTCGCGGACAACTCTGTGACTATTCAGGCATGACATATGCCCTGATTGAAGAGCATAGCGGAATTCAGTGGCCATGTAACGAAGAGAGACCTTTGGGCACAAAAAGACTCTATACACCGGATATTCCTTTTAGAACGAAAGATGAAAAAGCAAAACTGCTCTGTTTAGATTGGGTGCCGATGGCAGAGCCGATTTGTGCAGAGTTTCCGGTTATTTTAAACACGGGACGCACGGTGGAACAGTGGCACACCCGTACAAAAACGCGTTCTATAGACATACTCAACAATCTTGCTCCCGAAGCATGGGTTGATGTAAATCCGGAAGATGCTGCAAAGTTAAGAGTAAAAAGCGGAGACAGAATGTCGCTCTCAAGTGCGAGAGGAAGAGTGGAAGATGTAATAGTTCGCGTTACGCAGAGTGTAGCATGCGGAAATGTATTTGTTCCGTTTCACTTTAATACGCAACTCATAAATACTCTGACATCCGATACATTTTGTCCGAAGTCCGGTGAGCCTAACTTTAAACAGACTGCCATACAGCTTCATTCAAAAGAGGTTCCTCAAGGGCTGGAGTTTAAAAAACAGGAAGTAAGCGGTGCAATTTCGCATGAGAGAGCGGAAAATTATAAAGTTGAGTTGAACCAGAATTATGTAGTAGGAAATTAAAAGCTCATTTTGATTGTACTTAAAGCGCACATGCATTAAAAATTTAATCCGCCAATAATTAGCTACAGGATAGATTTTTATCTGCGCTGAGCTATAATTCGCCCACAAGGAATTAACCACATGTCTCAACCAACCTATAAATCAATCAAAAAAAAGTACTACGATATTATAAGTGTAGCAATACGCACGAAGCAGGTAGTTCATCTTGTTTCACAGCACGATAAAATTGCTATGTTTGATAAAATCATTAAAAATAATGCAGATAAGCAAATTGTAGTTATTACAAAAAGCAAACGTAAAGCGGATGAGCTAAGCTCGCACCTTGCAGCTCAGAATGTTAATGCTAAAGCGATACATGGCAACCATAGAACTTCAGAGCAAGAGGCAGCAGCAGAAGCCTTTAATAAATCTGAAATAGATGTTCTGATAAGCACCGATACTATTTTACAAACGCTTAATTTAACCAATGTAGCAATGATTCTAAGCTATGACATTCCTAGTCAGCTAGAGAACTATTTTGTGCGTGTAGGTCACCTTAAAGAGGTGGGTGCATCTATCGCTTTTGTAAGTCCGGAAGATCAAGGACAGCTAAGCAGTATAGAGTTGCTTATGAAGCAAGAGATTCCACAAGAAGAGGTAGAAGATTTTATTGCGACACGCCCTCCTCGTTTAGATAAGTCCGCTCGTTCTGACAAAGAGAAAAAAAAGAAACCACGCCATCGCAAAGAGAAGGTAAAAAGAGTGGGTAAGCAAAAAGAGGCATAAGTATATAGTAGTTTTGCGAGAAGTCTATTTGTAGCAATCCGGGTGATAAATCACCCGGATGTAATTTAGATATTAATTAGATTCTACCACCTGCAGCAACGCCCCATGTAGTTCTCCATCTGGTTTTAACTAAGCTTATTCCCATAAGAGCAACAAGAACAACTGCAGCAAATATCATGAAACCTGCTGA
>JAUSKV010000284.1 GCA_030646745.1 Sulfurimonas sp.
CAACAAGAGTTTCTAAATCAGCAGTTAAATCACAAACTCTCATATTATCGCTCATTCCTTTTAGTTTGATGGCACTCTGTTTGCACATGCTGAGATTGTTTGACTCTATTGCACTGTGAATAGAGTTGCAGAGAACTTTGCTCTCTAAAATATAATCCTCAAAAAGCTCACAAAAAGTTTCATCATCCAACCCTATTTCGGCTGCAGCCTGCTTTTTATTGTATGTTATCTCTTTTGGTGTTTCTTCGAGTGTCAGTTCAATTTTTGGGCTATCATCAATTTTTGGAGCCTCGATAACATCCTCTTTAAAGCTGATAATTAAATCGTCATCTTCTACTTTTATCTTAAGAGACGGTTTTGTTTCCACTGGAGCATCCTCTTTAAAAGCGACAATAAAATCATCGTCGCTGCTCTCTTGAACTTTTATCTCTTGCATCGGCTCTAATTTAATCGGTTCTTCTTTTTTTGCTTCTTCTCTTTTTGGAGGCACACTCTTTTTGTGCAGATTGACCTCCTCACCTGAGAGCTTTGCGATTATTTTATAGAATAGTTCTAAATTTAATTTGATTTCAGTGAGATTATCCGATGTGTTTATAGTTGTTAAAACATCTAAAGCGTCCTCGATTCTTAAATTGCTAGCAACGCCTTTGAGTTTATGAGATAATATTTTTATATGAGCTATATCCCCACTGTCCAATGCGTTGTAAAGTTCATCCTTAAACTCTTTTGTTTGGACGATAAAATCCTCAATGAACTCTTCTATTAAATCAATAGGCAACCCCAATTCGCTCGATGCTATTTTTGGGTCATAGTAGTAGTCTCTCTCAAATTCATCTTCGATTTCTTTTGCAACTTCTTTATTCTCTTTTTTTATCTCTTCTATGTAAATAACTTCATCTATATGTTTTGAACCGTTAACATCTATTTCATTACTGTCAGCTACTTTTTCAGGGAGAACCTGAATAGGAGTCGGCTCTATTACAATCTTCTCTAAGGTGTTGTCTTCTAAAATTTTTACAACTTCAGGAGCTTTGGGAATTTCAATATCTGAAACTTTTTCAACAACAGGTTCGGCAGTTTTTGGAGTAGCAATCTCTTGAATTTCATCAGGAATTTTTGGAGTATTTAATATGTTTGGAGTTTTGTTTTGCACGCTAGGGGTTGTTTTATTAAAAGTGCTGCTAGAAATATCCTCTTGATTGCCTAGTTCTCTCAAATTTTGCAGAGTGACCATGTAGGCTTTAGAAGATGGTTTGTCGTTCAGATAGAGAGTTTTTATATTCAGATTGCATCTGAAAGTTTTAGAGTTGACACAAATAAGAGCTTTTTGGCTCTCAGAGTCATCCGCACACTCCACAAAGTCTATCCAGTGAACATGTTTAAAGTTATGCACAAACCCCGGTTCTCTCACAAAAAAATCAGCAAAATCATCTGCTTGGGCTAAAAGCGCAGAGAAGTCCGTAAAGCCGAGAATTTTTAAATCTTGTTCGTCTATTCCAATGAACTCTTTTTTGTAGTTATATATTAGCATTCACTTTTCCTATTTTGATCATCAGATACAAGCGCAAAATATATCATAATAGAATAAAAATCAAACTTAGTTATAAATTTTTTTGATTGCATTTGCATCGTTTAGGTTTAAAATCGTGGCTATTTCTTGAACGCTTAAACTTTTTAAAGCTTCAAATGTAGCAAAGTGGTTGAGCAGTTTTTTTACCTTTGCTTGCGAGATTCCATGAAGCGTTAAAAGCCGGCTCTCATTGTCGAGTTTGAGTTTTGTTTTTTTGTGAAAAGTTATCGCACTTCTATGCGCTTCATCTCTGAGATTTTGTACAAACTGAAGTCTTTTATCGCTGCTTTTTAACTCAAAACTTTTCTCTTTTGTGTGTAGAATATCATTCGCTTTTCCTTTTGCACGGTGGGATTTCGCATCTATTTTTTCTTTTGAAATGGCAATAACATCGATAAAAACTCCATTTGAATCTATGATTTCACATGCCAATTTTAAGAGTGTTGTTCCTCCATCTATTATCCATAAATCAGGCGGAGAGTTTTTTGAAAAGCTTTCCACTCTTCTTGATAGCGTCTCCCGCATCTGTGCATACTCATCTTTTGCTTCGAGATGGTAGGTTCTGTAGCTTTTTTTGTCAAACTGCCCATTTTCATACACAACCATCGCTCCGACGGTTGCAACTCCCGACATGTGGGAGTTATCAAAAACTTCGATGCGTAAGGGAACTCTCTCTAAAGATAATAGCTCTTTGAGCTCTTGTAAAACTGGATTGTTCTCTTTTTTTGTATCACTCTTTAAAAGCTCATTTGCATTTAAAATTGCTAAATCAATAAGGTGCTTTTTATCTCCTCGAACAGGCACTTTTATTTGTGCATTTTTTTCAAATAACGTGCTTAAATGCTCCTCGATAATTTCCAAAGATTCAAACTTTTTGGCGACTAAGATAGGTGCAATAATGGGCGGCTTTTCATTCGCATAAAACTCCATGAGAACTCTTTGGTAAAACTCATCTTCGTCGTAGCCATCATTGATTTGAATAAAGTCATGCGAAGAGGAGATAATTTTGCCGCCTCTCATAAATATCCTTACAACTACCGCTCTCGTCAGGCTGTTTTGCACTACAAAAATATCGTAGTTCTCATCACTTGCAAAATCTATCTCGCTCTTTATCTCGGAGCGGGAGATTCTCTCGCAGCGGTCTCGAAGCTCTGCCGCCTCCTCAAAACGCAAATTTTCAGCATAAAATTCCATCTTTTCTTGCAGAGTTTTTATGAGGAATTTTTTATTTACAATGAGTTCTTTTGCTAAATCCAACTCTCTTTTATATTTTTCTTGTGGAACCACCAGTTCACATGGAGCAAAACATTTGTCTATTTGATGATAAAGACACATCTTCTTTGAGTTCAGGCAGGATTTTTTTTGGACAAGTTTGCATATCTCATGAATGGAGTCCAAAATATCCCTCGCCCCAACCGAGTAAGGACCAAAATAGGTGATGTCAGAGCTTTTAATCACTCTTCTTGTAATCTCAAACCGCGGAAATTCTACGGAGTTGTCGATGTAAATGTAGGGGTAAGTTTTATCATCCCGAAGCAGAATATTGTACTTCGGATGAAGCTGTTTTATAAGTGAATTTTCTAAAATGAGCGCATCATGCTCGGAGTTTACAACGATGTAGTTAAGAGAGATAGTCTGATTTATCATCTTTGTGATTCGCATGGAGAGGTTAGAATTGGCTTGAAGTTCAGGAGTTAAAACAAAATAACTCTTTACTCTTTTATAGAGATTTTTTGCCTTTCCGACATAAAGAAGATGCCCCTCTTTGTCAAAATACTGGTAGATTCCAGCACTTTGGGGCAGCTGTTTTATTGTTTCTTCTAGGGTCATTTCATAGCTTTTATAATATTTTGAATCGACATGACAAGACTATTTAGCTTCTCATCCTCTATATTTACACTAAAGTTCCCGGTCGCTCTCTCTGGGTATCGCATCACTTTTTGTTCCGCTTCAACTGTTTTTTTAATCGGCGTATGGGTTACAAATGCTTTGATGTCATTTATCAGTGTCTCTTTGCACTCTTCTGGCATGTGGAACTTTAAAGCACTTTTAATACTTTGTATATTATTATCGAATTCTTGTTTGCCAGCGGAATGAGAGAGAACTAAAAAGAGTATATCATTTTTGATGTATGAAAATTTTATCATTCTCTGTATCGCAGGCACGAATAGAGACTCGATTCTCTTTATACATTTGTATTTGGAGAGTTTAGAAAATTGAGGTTTATTTTGAATAGAATTAATAATTTGACTAGCATTTTTCATCTGGCAATTATAGCAATGTTTTTGTTAAGTTTGAATGGATGCGGCTATAAAAAAGCACCCTACTATTTAGAAGATGCCCCAAAAGCGGATGAAAATGTTAAGTTTACCATTAAACAGCCGGTTGAAAAATGATGCAGTATGATGTAATTATTATTGGTGCGGGAGTTTCAGGACTTTACGCTGCACTCAAACTTCCAAAAGAGAAAAAAGTCCTTATTATAAACAAAAGAGAGACCTTTAAGTGTAACAGCTTTTATGCTCAGGGCGGCGTCGCTCTTGCCCGTGACACGGCAGATGTTCCGGCTCATATTAAAGATACCCTTGAAGCGGGTTCAGGACTCTGCTGTGAAAATGCCGTGGATGTTTTGTCCAAAAATTCGAGATTAGTTATTGATGATTTAATTGCTAGAGGTTTTGAATTTGACAAAGATAGTGAGGGAAATCTGCTCTACACAAAAGAGGCAGCCCACTCAACAGAGAGAATCTTGCATGCAGGCGGCGATGCGACCGGAAGGTATATGCACCTCTTTTTGCTTGAACAAAATCCGCATGCCATGCTGAGTGATGCGAGGGTTGTTGACTTGCTTATAAAAGAAGGTGAGTGTTATGGCGTTACCGTGCTTGACCACAGAGAGCGAAGAAATATCTATGCAAAAGATGTGATTATAGCAAGCGGCGGTGTCGGTTCGCTTTACGAGTATCATACCAATGCACCTTGCATCAGTGCCGATTTGCAGGGATTGTGTGTTTTAAAAGGGATTGAGTTAGAGCGAATGGAGATGCTGCAGTTTCATCCGACGGTCTTTGTTGACAGTAACAATGCACAAAAAATGTTACTTACAGAAGCACTCAGAGGCGAGGGTGCGACCATAGAAGATGAGAGCGGACGAAGATTTTTGTTTGATTATGATGAGAGGGGAGAGCTGGCTTCAAGAGATATTGTGAGCAAAGCCATCTATGAACATAGCAAACAGACGGGCATGCAGACCTATTTATCCCTTAAAAATTTTGACCATGTCTATTTCACACATAGATTCCCAAATATTTATAAAAACTTGCAAGTTCTAGGCTATGCAGTTCCAAAGGACAGAGTGCCTATCTCTCCCGCTTTTCACTATGCCATAGGCGGAATTAAAACCGATTTGCATGGAAGAGTTCCGAATGTGAAATCTCTCTATGCCATAGGCGAGGTTGCATCTACAAAGGTACATGGGGCAAACAGACTCGCTTCAAATTCACTTTTGGAGGGTTTGGTTTTTGCGAAAGAGGCGGTTGAGGATATTTTGAATACTTCACATGATACCAAAGAGTTTGTAGAGTTTCTAGTCGGTGATGAGGTAATGAGCCTTAAAGAGGACAAAGAGAAGAAGAATCTGCTTCGTAAAATCATGTGGGAGAATGTCTCCATAGTGCGAACAAAAAAGGGTTTAACCGGAGCGCTGGAGCAAATAAATGTTATGCTTGGTGAAAAAATTGGAAAACTACTCAAATTCCGCCTACTCACCGCAAAAGAGATTGTTCTCTCTGCCATTGGACGAGAGGAGTCCATAGGAGTGCATTATAGAAAAAAGGATGAGAATGATTAGAGTATTGGTGTTTTTGATGCTAAGTATAAGTTTAACATTTGCAAGTTCAGAGGTGGCAAGTATTCCTGATTTAACTTTCACATGGATTGGTTTGGTCTCTGTTATTATTTTTGTTGCCTCCTACTATATTGTTGCAACAGAGGAGAAATACCAAATAGACAAGGCTAAACCTGCTCTTTTTGCAGGTACTTTTATGTTTATTCTCATAGCTGCATATTACTCAATTAATAACCTCAATATGGAACTCGTAAACAACGAAGTACAACATCTTATTTTAGAAATAGCAGAAATATTTTTCTTCTTATTTGTTGCCATGACTTACATTGAAACACTTATTCACATGAATGTATTTGAAAAACTTAAATACAACTTGGTTTCAAAAGGCTACAACTACAGAAAACTTTTTTGGCTTACCGGATTTTTAGCATTTTTTATCTCTCCAATCGCAGATAACCTCACAACAGCACTTATTCTCTCTACTGTTTTAATTACGATAGAGCGAGAAAACAGAGCGTTTTTAGTTCCGAGTGCCATAAATATTGTAGTTGCTGCAAATGCCGGCGGTGCATGGTCCCCTTTTGGCGATATTACAACGCTTATGGCTTGGACTGCAGGTAAAGGTGTTTTTAGCGACTTTTTATTTCTCTTTCCTGCTTCAGCCGGAGGTTATTTAATAACTGCTTATTTATTAAGCCGATTTGTGCCTCAAACGAAGCCGAATTTTGATGTTTCAAAAGAAAAAGTGCCGGTTCTGATGGACGGAGCGATGAATGTTGTTTATCTTGGTCTTTTAACAATCGCGGCTGCCGTAATTGCGCATCAAGTTCTCCATTTACCGGCTATGTGGGGGATGATGTTTGGTCTTGCTGTTTTAAAGCTCTACTCACACTGGCTCAAAAAAAGATACAACTCAAAACTCAATATTTTTGAATCCATGAGTAAAGTAGAAAATAACACACTTCTCTTTTTCTTTGGTATTTTGGCTGCGGTTGGAGCGCTCTATTTTGTTGGTTGGTTAGCAATTGCGGTTATTGTTTATGACCCTGTAATTCTTGGAGCTACTTGGGCAAATATAGGAGTTGGTTTTATCTCCGCTATCATAGATAATGTTCCTGTTATGAGTGCAATTATCAAAGCAAACCCTGTCATGGGCGTTGACCAGTGGATGCTAGTGACGATGACCGCCGGAATCGGCGGTTCGCTTATAAGTTTTGGAAGTGCCGCAGGTGTCGGTGTCATGGGCAAACTTCACGGTATTTACACTTTCGGTTCGCACATGAAATATGCTTGGACAATTTTAGTTGGCTATGTTGTATCCATCCTCATTTGGTATCTTCAATATCAGATTCTTGGCATCTACTAAATCGATTCTTAATTTATTTTATTGTATCCTTTCGACATTGAAAGGATACAATCCTTCTTAACGCCATTTTCGGCACTACAAAACACTTTTAAAGGCACTCAAAATGACAAATGTTAGCATCATAGTTTTAGATTTTGGTTCTCAATATACGCAACTTATAGCACGTCGTCTTCGTGAAGATAAAGTCTATTGTGAAATTCTTCCTTATCACACAACAGTTGCAGATATACAAGCAAAAAATCCACAGGGAATTATCCTCAGCGGTGGTCCATCTTCGGTGTATAACAAAGATGCATATGAAGTTGACAAGGGTGTTTATGAGATGGGTCTTCCGATTTTGGGAATATGTTATGGCATGCAGAGAATCGCTGTTGACTTTGGCGGGAGTGTTATCCGTTCAAGCCACCATGAATACGGCAAAGCAGAACTTACAATCAATAATCTTGAGAGCGGGTGTTCGCCTCTTTTAAAAGATTGTGATGACGGTCGCATCGTTTGGATGAGCCATAGCGATAAAGTAGATGTTCTTCCTGAGGGTTTTTCACCAATCGCAACTTCGGCAAATTCGCCTTATGCAGCAATCGCAAATGAAGAAAAACGCGTTTATGCGATGCAGTATCATCCAGAAGTTCAGCACTCGGAAGAGGGGTATTTGATGCTTAGAAACTTCGCAAGAAATATTTGCGGAGTGACAGAGAAGTGGAAAATGGAACACTTCTTAAAAGAGCAGATTAAAAGTATCCGTGCAAGAGTAGGAACAGGAAAGGTTCTTTGCGGACTCAGCGGCGGAGTGGATAGCTCTGTTGTTGCGGCAATTCTTTATGAGGCAATAGGCGATCAGCTTATTCCTGTGTTTGTTGACAACGGACTTCTTCGCAAGGGTGAAAGAGAGCAGGTGGAAGAGGTTTTCAAAATAAACCTCAAAGTGCCTCTGGTTACCGTAGATGCAAGAGAGAGCTTTTTGAGTAAACTCGCAGGTGTATCAGACCCTGAGACAAAAAGAAAAATTATCGGACACACTTTTATAGAAGAGTTTGAGAAAGAGGCGAAAAAACATGACGGCATTAAGTTTTTGGCGCAAGGCACACTCTACCCTGATGTTATCGAATCTATCAGCGTAAACGGTCCTTCTGAAGTTATAAAATCACATCACAATGTGGGCGGTTTGCCGGATTGGATGGATTTTGAACTCATTGAGCCTCTCCGTGAACTTTTCAAAGATGAAGTGCGTAAAATCGGGCTTGAATTAGGTTTACCGGAGAGCATGATAAACCGCCATCCAGTCCC
>JAUSKV010000285.1 GCA_030646745.1 Sulfurimonas sp.
AAACACTTCCTCCTGATTTTCAAATCGAAACTCTTTAGGAATCCGAACAGCTTGACTCTGCCCGTTAGGAAAAATTTTTGCAGTTGTCATTTTTAATTCCTTTTGTAATATATATTTATAAGTATATATTGTGTGAGTGGATTTGTCAATGTGGCATGTGGGTATTTTTTTGAACTATTGGCATGTGAAATTAAAAAGTAGCTTTTTGTACTATCTAAATTAGAATTAAGACTACTTTCCATACAATGTGTTGGATTACCTATCCCCATAGTACGAGGTATATAGAGAATGAATAATGAAGAATTAAAAAAAGAAACGAATGAATTTGTAGTTGCTCGACTTCGCCTTGCTCAACAATTACTTGAAGAATCAGATCAATTAAAAGGGATGGATGGATACTCCTTTGAAAGCGAAAAGTGGTGGTTTCATCCCCGTCACGAACGAGAAGCATTGGTAGCTTATCTATTACTAACTTGTTTCGATAGATTAGGGCAACACGGCAGATATATTTCTTTCACTGATTGGCTAAACAGTAAAAAAGGAATTTATATATCTGAAAGAACTAATGCCTTAAGTTCATTACCTTCAGATGTAGGTTCTATTGAGTTTGCTAGTGGGCTTTTTGAACAATATCAAGATTTATACGGAGTTAAAAATTCATTTTATCAAGGCATCATTGGACTACCCGAAGATGTGAAAGAGCGATTTTTGAAAAGCGTCAATTTAACATTTAATCCTGAATATGGAATGTATGGTTCAAATGTAAGCACGCCGTCGGTTCCTCTTAACGATGAGAAAAAAGAACTAGATCTAAAACTTAAATATTTATATAGTAAACGAAACAGATTTACTCATAAATTAGATCAGTACCATCGCTCATCAAGTCCGATGATGTCAAAATTTAAATTTCAAAATGGTTCGTCATGGTCTGCAATAATAGGTGATTCTAAACTCATAAATTATGGGGATTTGCATCAGGAACACGAGAAACTAACAAGTGGTGGAGCATATGTTTATTCAATTAGTGATTGGCCATTTATTTTATTTGAGACACTATATGCTGCTATAGATTTACCGTTTGATAGAACGACAATTAATTTAAAATTTCAAGTTCAAGTTTTTTCAGACGATCATAAGTTTATGACAACATACAACAATGTTGACCATAAAGATCTTAAAGATTTTTCTCATTTCTAAAGTTTCCTTGGAAACGCAGATTTTAGTACATAAAGACTTCTGTGTATTTCAAAGCTAGAGCTTTGAAACGAGAAAAAAACAGTTTTCTCAAGCACTTTTTAAAATCAAAGGTAAGTTTATTTCATGCTCACGAGAGCGAACATTTAAAACTTCTATGGCAACTATCTCATCATTATCGTTGTAATCAACAATAACATCTTTCGATTGCTCTTGGCTTTCTACAATCTTATCATCTGATAGGATGACATAAATAGAGTTTGTTTCATCGTCATATTTTATTTTCATTTACAACCCTTTTTTCTCATATCTCTATCGAAATATGTAGTAATTATTTTTAAGTTTTTAGGATTAGCCACAACTTTTAAACATTTATTTGAAGCTTCTTCAATAGATTTGAAAAAGTGTATTTCAACTTCGCTTACCACAACATACATATCAGCATCATTAACTGCAAGTTCTATCCACTGCAATTCTATCTCTCTTGATGCTATTACATCATAAGCATGTTGTGTTAATTCGTATTTCATAGGAAAAATTATATCACAGATAGAATAATTGTAGTTTATTGAGTATTTTTGCATGTGGAAATATTGAATGGATGGATAGAAATCAAAAGATTATGGTGATTTAGCTTCGTTGTAGTTTCCATTTTCTATTAGATAGCCATACGAAGACACATTAACGGAAATTATCTATTATATGACAGTTCTACAAGATATTTTCAATTACGAACGTAATGCGTTCGCAATTGGATTCGAGGCTGTAAAAGCTTCAAAGTTACATGCGGGAAGCAACTACACCGAAAAATTTGTTGTCATTCCGGTTGTTGTCGCCGTATTGGCATACGCAGCTTTAATTTTATCAAATAGAGTTTTTTGCATCTCATTTGTTTGCGTTTGAGAAGATGGCTGCTGTATTAATTGGTCGGTTTGCTGACTTAGCAAACTAGAGTCTAACGAATTTTTATCAGCATGAAATTTATGCTGCTCTTTTTTATTGTTTAGTTCTTTAAGTGCATTCATAAATTCATCCGAACTTATCTGTCCATTACTGTCTGCATCAATTTTGCCAAAAGCGTTATCCATATTTTCACTGCTTTGACTTTTTGCCAAAATTTTAGAAGCTTCACTAAATTCTGTCTTGTCAATTGTGCCGGTTTTGTTGGTGTCAAGTGCGGTCATAAGCATCTGAGCAATAGCATCAAAAGCTTTGCTTCCATCCATGCTTTGAGTTGCATTACCACTCGCACCACTCTGCGATTGTACATTTTTATTGTTAGATATCTGAGATGCGTAACTAGACATCATAGAATTGTTGCTAATCGTCATTTTAAACTTCCTTAAAACAATTTGTGTGTTTTGCACGAGTTATATAAGCAATAATAGTTCCAAGGATTATAAAGAAAATAATAAAGTGTCAGCATGTGTAAATTTATTTTTTAACTAAATAAACTTTAGTCAATGGCACTAAGCTAAGTTGATACAACTTTAAGCCATTAACCTTTTTTTGCTATACTCACATAAATTATTTTAAGGAATTACAAATGGCAAAACATCAGTTTCAGACGGAAGCAAATCAGATTTTAAATTTAATGATTCACTCACTCTACTCCAATAAAGAAATATTTATTCGTGAGCTTGTTTCAAACGCTTCGGATGCGCTTGACAAACTAAACATGTTGGTATTAACCGACGAGAAATATAAAGGTGTGACTTTTGCACCCCGCATAGATATTGTGGCAAACAAAGAGGTAAAAACTTTAACAATTAGAGACAGCGGTATCGGTATGAACGAAGAGGATTTAATGAGTCATCTCGGTACTATCGCAAAGTCGGGTACAAAAGCATTTTTAGAAAATCTCACAGGGGATCAGAAAAAAGATTCTAACCTCATTGGTCAATTTGGTGTTGGTTTTTATGCTTGTTTTATGGTTGCTGACAGAGTTGAAGTTACAACTAAAAAAGCGGGTGAAGAGCAGGCTTATTTGTGGACAAGCAGAGGTGATGGCGAGTTTGACATAGAAACTACGACGCAAGAGGGGCATGGAACTACAATAGTTATGCACCTAAAAGAGGATGAGGATGAGTTTTTAGAGTCACATAGAATAGAAACAATTATCAAAAAGTACTCGAACCACATTCCTTTCCCAATCTTTATGGATAAGGAGAAGTTTGTTCCCTCGGTAAAAGATGAAGAGGGCAAAGAGATTGAACCTTCAAGAACAGATTTAGTAAACACACAAATTAACAAAGCAAACGCACTCTGGACAATCTCTAAAAATGAGGTTACAGATGATGAGTATAAAGATTTTTACAGCTCAATCGCACACTCTTCTGAAGAGCCGTTAGCATGGATGCACAACAAAGCTGAGGGTGCAA
>JAUSKV010000289.1 GCA_030646745.1 Sulfurimonas sp.
TTACCCTTGCCGTATGAAGAACAACTAGCAATACTCAAGGCTATTGCAAAAGATTTTCACTCCTTTGAAGCGATGTTTTTTCAGGATTTTGTCGAAGTGTTTGGACTTGATGACTTTGAAAACTCGATGAACGCTTTGGAAGTTTTTACCATTGAATCGAGCAGTGAATTTGCCGTGCGACAATTTATTATAAAATATGAAGAACAAACCATGTCTCAAATGAGAATCTGGGCAAAAAGCCAAAATGAACATTTGCGAAGACTTGCATCTGAGGGGTGTCGTCCGAAACTTCCTTGGGCTGTTGCACTAGTAAAATTTAAAAAAAATCCTTCAAAAGTATTTGAAATAATAGAGCTTTTGAAAAATGACACAAGCCTTTATGTCAGAAAATCGGTGGCAAATAATTTGAATGATATTTCAAAAGATAACCCTGCTTTGGTTGAGGAGTTTGTCAAAAATAATCTTGGTTTTTCAAAAGAGTTGGATTGGATATGTAAACATGGCTCTCGAACTTTGTTAAAAAAAGGGAACAAAACTATCTTAAATTTTTTTAATTTTGGAAAATCAGAGCATGTGGATATAATAAATTTTAAACATGATGAAGTCGTAAACTTAGAGAATTCGCTAACCTTTTCATTTGAACTCACAGCAAAAGAGCCAATCGGGAATGTAAGGGTAGAGTACTTGATAGAGTATCTCAAGTCAAATAAAAATCATAATAAAAAAGTTTTTATGGTAAGTCAAAATGAGATAAAATCATTGTCAAAAAGTTTTTCAAAAAAACAGAGTTTTAAAAACATGACAACACGAAAGCATTATTTTGGGAAACATTATATTTCCATTCTCATCAATGGAGAAGAAAAAGTAAGAAGCGAATTTTTACTAAAATTATAAAGGTTTAAAAATGGGAAAACAATACAAAAGTTTAACAGACAATGATAGAGAGTTTATAAAAAAACAAAAACTATTTTATATCGCTAGTTGTTCAGGCAAAGAGGTAAATCTCTCACCGAAAGGGTATGACACTCTAAGAGTAATAGATGAAAATACTCTAGTTTTTTTAAACTACCCTGGAAGTGGAAACCGTACTTACTCAGACGCTCTAAACGATGGTGAGTTTACTCTTGTTTTTAATGCTTACGAGGGCGATGCAAAGATACTTAGACTTTTTTGTAAAGCAAAAGCTATCGAATCTCAAAGTGAAAAATTTTATGAATATGTTGAGCTTTTTTCAGAAAAAGAGAGCATTGTAAGAGATTTTTTTGAGTTTAGTATCTACGCTGTGGAGTCTAGTTGTGGTGAATCCGTTCCATTTATGGAGTATAAAGGCGAGAGAAATGCACTAAGAGATTGGGTTGTGAGTATGGACGAAAAGGGTAATCTTAAAGAGTATAAAGAGAAGCATTCTGTGCCTGTTGATTTGAAGAGTATATAAATCTTAACTTGAAATTAGCAATTTTTGGATTGTGTCTGTTTTATCTTTGAGTTATACTCTTACAAATACGGTTACTCAGATACTCCTTTTGGTGAAGCTTTGATTGGTTTTACGGAGAAAGAAATCTGCTATTTGGGATTTATCGACAACAACAAAGAAGTGATATTTGGTAGGTTTCAAGAGCTTTGGAAAAATGCAAACCTTCTCCATAATGATGACAAAGCATATGAATATCTCGAAAACATTTTTATCAAAAACAAAAAATACAATCTTTTGATAAAAGGTACAAATTTTCAGGTAAATGTTTGGAAAATACTTTTAAATCTTCCAACTGGCATTGTCGTAACTTACCAAAATATAGCAAATTTTATTGAGAAACCAAAAGCAGTCCGAGCTGTTGCAACTGCCATAGGCAAAAACCAAGTAGGCTATCTCATTCCTTATCATAGGGTCATCGCAAAAAGCGGAGCGATGAGCGGATACAGATGGGGCATTGAGCGAAAGAAGATTTTAATAGCGTACGAATTAATCAAAAAAGATTAAACTTACATTCTTAAAGAAAATGTTATTATAATGTTTGACATAGCAATGACAAGGAGATGACAATGAACGCAACATATGGAGCAAGAGATATAGTGAGAAACCCATCTTTACTAAAAATTGGTTCTAATGAGAGCTATTTAATAGAAGATAAAAAATCTCATAAACAGCTTGGGGTTTATTTGGGTATTGACTTAGCAAAAGAGTTTTTTGAGTATGAAAAAAAACGAAAACTTCTTCAAAGTGCAAACAAAATCAAAAAACATTCACTTGAAGAAAATCGTTTACTTGAGGATTCTTTAAATGATGGATTATAAAAGAGGCGATATTGTTTTAGTCAATTTCAACCCTCAAAAACAGCCACTAGAAGTAGCTAAAACAAGACCTGCAATCATAGTCTCCGATAGCGATTTGAATCAAGTTTTAGATTTGGTAACTGTTGTAGCACTGACAACAAACATTATAGAGGAGAGTGAACCATTACGAATTTTGATAAAAAAGCGAAAGAAACTTCTGCAAGATAGTGACGCTATGGTAGAACAACTCAGAAGTGTTGCAAAAGTGAGAATCTTAGAAACTCTCGCAAAATTGAGTGAAGTAGAACTTAAAAAGATAGAGTATGGAATTAAAACTATGCTTAATCTCAGTTAAAGATAGTGTCGAAGGTAAATTGAGATGTATAAATTCAGCAAATGGTTACAAACAACGCCGTTCAAAAATCATAGCGTAGCGGTGGCTTCGGCGGATGCTAGTTTTAGGAAGTATTATAGACTTTCATTTGAAAATCAGAGTGTTTTGCTGATGGATTCTTCGCTTGAAAAGCACTCTTTGGCTTCATTTTTGGATGTAAAACAGAGGCTTTTGAACTCTGAAGTGAATGCTCCTGAAGTGCTGGAGCAAAACCTTGAAGAGGGTTTTTTGATACTTAAGGATTTTGGAAATATTCACTATTTGAATCTCTTAAATAGCGAAAATTACAAAACACTTTATAGCAATGCCATGGATACGATTGTGACGATGCAAAAGGCGGATATCTCAGAATTGCCACTCTATAACAAAGAATTTCTGCATGTAGAGATGGATTTGATGCGGAATTGGTATTTGGAAAAATTGCTCTCTCTTACACTTTCACAAGCTCAAAAAGAGCTGATTCAAACCTCACTTGAAACTATCTCTAATGTTGTTCTTGCACAGCCTCAAAATGTTTTTGTGCATCGTGATTTTCACTCACGCAATATTATGATAACGCCTCAGGGTGAGATTGGTGTGATTGACTATCAGGATGCAATGAACGGGGCGATTACTTACGATTTGGTTTCGCTCTTAAAAGATTGCTATATCGAATTTCCAAGAGAAGAAGTTGAAAAATTGGTTTTGGAATTTCGCGATAAAAAGGGGCTAAGAACCGACGATAAAACATTTATAAAATGGTTTGATTTTATGGGTTTGCAGAGACATATAAAAGTGTTAGGCATATTTTCAAGACTCTACCTTCGCGATGGCAAAGACGGGTATTTAAAAGATATTCCGCTCACGCTCAAATATGTTCTTGATACTGCTAGTAGGTATAATGAAACAAAAGAATTGGCTAAGTTTCTCAAAGAAGTTCAATGAAAGCGATGATTTTAGCAGCTGGTAGGGGAGAGAGAATGCGTCCGCTCACAGATGCTCTCCCAAAGCCTCTTTTGGAAGTTAGAGGCAAACCTCTTATTGTTTGGCATGTGGAGAAACTAGCCTCTTGCGGATTTAAAGAGATAATTATAAACATTGCTCATTTGGGCTATAAAATACCGGAATTTCTCGGCGACGGAAAAGCTTGGGGAGTAGAGATAAAATACTCTGATGAGCAACATGAGGGAGCATTAGAGAGCGGAGGCGGAATTATAAAGGCTCTTCCTCTGTTAGGGAGTGAACCCTTCTTGGTAGTAAATGGAGATGTTTTTTGCGACTACCGATTTAATGTAAATTTTGAGCTTCACAATAAACTCGCACATATCATTTTAGTCCCTAATCCAGCCCATAATCCAGAGGGTGATTTTGCTCTTAAAGACTCCCTAGTTCTTAATAATTCTGCAACAAATTACACATTTTCCGGAATTGGGTACTATAATCCAGAAATTTTCGATAAAATATATTATGGGAAACAGGCATTGGCTCCCATTATTCGTGACGCTATCGACAAAGAAAAGGTGAGTGGTGAGTTATATGACGGCATTTGGCACGACATAGGCACTCCGCAAAGACTTCAATTCATAAATAGGCAGGTCTGATATGATAAGAGTTATTTTACTACTGTTAATTACAACACAAATCTGGGCAAATCTCAAAAAATGTAATTTTGAAAACAAAAATTACAAAGAGATTTGTCAAAAAGTAGTTGTTAATGGAGTTCCTTCCGCTTACGCGAATGAGTTTCTTGTTACAAACTTTAACTCGCAAAAGCCCGATGGCACCGACATTAAAAATGTACCAAAGAAACATGCAAAAGTTGACACAAAAAACGGAAAAAAAGTTAAGAAAAAGTCATCCAAACATGTAAGTGAAATAGTAGCTCATTTGCAAGAGTACAAAGAAGTTTATGATTATGCTGAAAAAAAGTATAGCGTGAATCGTGAAATTGTCGCAATAATTTTGCTCAAAGAGTCCAAACTCGGCAAAATAAAACTCACAAACGATGCTTTAACAGTTTTCAACTCTATGGCTACAAAAAAGAGTCCTGAGAACACAAAACAGACAGCTGTTGTTGACAGCGGCAAATCAAATTTAGTAAATATAATTACCTACTGCTATAAAAAAGGTATTGAACCGGAGGAGTGCAATTTTCCAAGTTCCCATTCTGGAGCAGTCGGAATACCGCAGTTTATGCCGGAGAGTTTTAGCTACATTGCCGGCTATGAAACAAAAGTCGGTGATTTGACAAGAATGGAAGATGCTATAGTTTCAACAAGTAATTACCTCAATAAAAGAGGTTCCTTTAAGAAACTGATAAATTGGGATAAAACACCAAAAATAGCAGAAACTGAAAAAGCTTGGAAAAAGTTTAGTGCAACTCATAAAAATAGCTCTTTTGTGTATGAAAGAAGTGAGAAAGAGGATACACAGTATAACTGCTTCAGATGTGAAACCGGCGAGACAGCCTATGTGAAAGAGTATGCAAAAAAACTTATGAGCTTTAATAACTCTTCAGATTATGCTCTTGAAATTTTGAAACTTGCCTACAATGCACACCTAGGGCTTAGCAAATCGTAGCTTTTAGAGTGTGGTACTCTTTAGGCTCCAAAATTTTAAAATCTTCAAAAGCATTTGCCGATTCGATGCAAACAAATTCTCTGTAAGCGTCGTCTCGCATTCCACTCATTCTTTTACATTTTTCTATCCATGGATTCCACACAACCACGGAGGATGAACCCTCGTTTTTAATGCTAATGGTACTGTTTTTATCGATAAGTAAAATCTCACTCCCTACCTCTTGAAAAACGCAATCAAACTCTTCAAAGAATGTAATATCGCCTTTTTGCACATGGTGCTTATCTGTAAGAGCGTCTAAATAAGGTTTATCACTCAACCCCTCTATAGCTATATTTGAGATGTCGGATATTTGAAAATAGGTGTGGAACGCCTGCGTGATTTTAAAGGGTTTATCATCAAGGTTTGTGGTTGTAAGCTCCATAATTAATGTCTCAGATAGTATCACTTTCAGCTCTAATAAAAAGCTGTGATTCCAAAGTTCTCTGCTCTGTTTTGTGTCGTTTAGTGTAAATGTAATTTGAGTACTGTTCTCATCTATTTCTCTGTGATTTTCTACTCTCCACATGCCGACTCTAGCAAACCCATGTTGTGGCAAATCCGGATTATTCATTCCAAAAGAGGGCCAACAAAGAGGAATACCGCCTCGTAAAGCTTTGCCAATCTCAAAATCACTTGTATCACTGAGCCACAAAATCGGCTCTTCATTTGTGCGTGCAAAATGAAAAATGTGTGCACCTTGAAGTGCAATTCTCGCCCTTGCAGCATTATTGCTCACCTCTACATACTCAAATCCATTTTCAAATTTTTTAAACTCTACCATGTCAGCTCCACGAGCTCATTTTATGCCATTTGAGAGCATACATAAAAATAAAGAGATAACAGACTACGCCAATAAGATAGGTAAATTGCATATCTCCGCTCAGTTGGGAGATTTTCCCAAATAGAAGCGGAAGAACTGCTCCTCCGGCTATTGCCATGATGAGGAGGGCGCTTCCTTGTGCAGTATATTTTCCTAAGCCCTCGAGTGCCAAAGGCCAGATAGTAGGCCAGACGAGGGCATTTGCAAAGCCTAAGAGTGCTACAAAAGCTACACTGTTTGGAAGAGTGGGAATTCCACTCCAGCCCCACAATATTTCTGAAACTGCGCTGCTGCTGTTTGAGCTAAAAGCAACGCCCAGTAAAAATAAGATTCCAAAAATAGCGGAACCCATTAATGCCGCTTTTTGTGAGAGAAATCTAGGTATAAATAAAACCCCTATCAGATAACCAAAAACCATAAAAATCATGGTGTAGGAGGTAAGTGCTGTTGCATTCTCAACACCTAAACTCTGTCCATAAAGACCTATTGTGTCGCCTGCAATCACCTCTATTCCAACATAAAAGAAGAGTGCAACTGCCCCTAAAATTGCCCGCGGGAAGTGAAAGATGCTCTCTTTATCTTCATGCTCCTCATGGCACTCAAGTTCCGGAAGCGATGAAAATTTTATCAAAAGAATCAGAAAACTAAGAACAGCTGACATAATAATATAGGGAACAATCAATCTATGTGCCAAGGCTTCAATATCCGCCGCCGAGAGCTCGGCATACAACAGATTCGGAATATCGGAAAGAATAAGAGCCGTAAAAACTAAAGGAACTAACACCCCTGCACTCTTGTTTATAAGCCCCATAATGCTAATTCGCATGGCAGCACTCTCGATTGGACCTATCAAAACAACATAGGGATTTGAAGCCGTTTGTAGCGTTGTGAGTCCTGTTCCGAGGGTAAAAAGTGCCAGTAAAAAGAGTACATAATTTGCATCTAAAGCCGCCGGAATAAAGATGAGACTCCCGATTACCATGATGCCTAAACCAATCGCCATTGCATTTTTGTATCCCGTTTTTTCCAAAACAAAGGACATCGGCAGAGCCATGACGGTATATGCTATGTAAAAAGCAAAAGTGACAAAGAGCGATTGAAACTCCGTTAAATCGCATATAACATTTAAAAAGGGAATTAACGAGCCATTGAGCCATGTCACAAAACCAAATATAAAAAAGAGTGTGCCAATAATTATCATCGGCAGGATTGTTGATTTTTCGCTCACATTAAACTCCTTCTAAATATTGAGCCACGCCATCTTCATCGTTTGTGTGCGGCAGGACAATATCGGCAAACTTCTTTACCTCTTCTTGGGCATTTGCCACAGCTACCGCAGGATTTGCCAACTCAAACATTCCCAAATCATTGAAGTTGTCGCCAAAAACAGTAAGGTTTGAGAGTTCAAAATTACCATATTCACTCACACTCAAAATACCATGTGATTTATCTGCATTTTTATGTAAAACTGTTAAGAACCAACACCCCACATACGCCTCAGGTGCTAAAATAAACTTTAGCGTTTCGCCAAACATCTGCTTGAGATGCTTTTCAAGAGTTCTTAAAAGCTGTTCTTCGCCCATGTAAACTATCTTAAAATTATCTCGCATCGCCCTAAGATTTTGGCACTCCTGGAGGTTGTCATCCTGAGAGTATCTGGTTAAAACACTCTTTTGATGTTCATTTAAAACAGAAGAGTATAAAAAAGCTTCATTCAGATTTTGGTCAGCCAAAGCAAGAACAAAAGGGTAAATCCCAAACTTTCCGCCCTCTTCTATAATAACATCGGCAACCTCTTTAGTTATAAACTTAGTGTCAATTATCTTCTTATCCATCGTCGCAATTAATGCACCGTCAAGAAGTATCATGGGAATATTTACATGAATGCCTTTTAAAAACTCTGCTGTTTTTTTGTAGGTTCTGGCAGTCGCAACACTCAGCAATGCCGTGTCTGCTTTTGCATTCCAAATCTCTTTCGTAAAAGCACTTAGAGATAAATCTGTTCGTAAAAATGTGTGGTCAAGGTCTGTTATGTATATGTTTTTCATGTTGAAAGTATATCTAAAGTATAATGCGTAAGAAGTAATTTTTCATAAGGTTTTAGAGTGAAAACAGCAGTAGTAACAGGTGCTAGCAGCGGCATGGGAAGGGAAATTTCTTTGCGACTTTTGTCGCTAGGATATAGAGTTATCGGGATTAGCAGAAGCGTAAAAAAAGAGTCGTTTGAGAGTGAGAATTTTACTCCGTTGCAAGCAGATTTATCAGATGAAGTTTCAACACTCTTGGCATGTGGAACTCTGAAAAAAGAGTCTGTTTACATGCTCATCAACTGCGCGGGATTCGGCAAATTTGAACCGCATGAAGAATTAAGTACAAGGATTATCTCCGACATGACTTTTTTGAATCTAACAGCGCCGATGCTTCTTACAAATGCACTTTTAAGAGATTTAAAACAAAACTGCGGCTACCTCATCAATATCAACTCTATTGAAGCGATAAGAGCCAGTAAATTTGCAGGCGTTTACAGTGCAACGAAAGCCGGTTTAAAGGCATTCAGCGATTCACTTTTTGAAGAGACAAGAAAAAGCGGACTGAGCATTAGCAATATAAATCCCGATATGACGGAGACCGCCTTTTACAGTGAGCTTAGATTTGAGACAAGCATTAAAGAGGAGGAAAAACTCTTGGTTTCAGATATTGCCGATGCGGTAGAGCATATAATCAGTATGAGAAAAGGTGCGGTTGTGAGTGATTACACTATAAGAAGTCTAAATTTCGGGATTTCTAAAAAGAAGCTATGACATCAAGTCAAGGTTGCGTGAAGTGGGGATATCGGTTGAGCGTAAAAATTGTAAATTTTTTTGAATCTGATTCATAGATTTTAGTACCTCATCTTTTAATCCGCTAAACACTCGGCTAGCTTCTTCTAAAAGATAAATTGCCTCTTCTATTTCTGCTTTTTTTGTAAGCTTTGGAATATCATCCAAAAGCTTATCTAACGAATCTGCATTCTTTTCTATTATGGCTATTTTTAGTTTAGTTAGCCACATTTGTGCTTTCTCGCCATGCGTCTAAAAGACCTTTGAACACATTGCTTACTTCGTCAATCTTTGCTACATCGTTTGTGAATCCTGCACTGTTTAAAAGCTGTATCTCATAATTATAAAGACCTTCCAAATACTCAGCTACTTTACCTTGAGAGATATCTAAAATGGAAATAAGCTCTGTAATAATGGCGATAGAACGATTTACCCAATAGACTCTTTTTTCAATGTTTCCGTCTTTCACTGCTTTTTTTGCCTGAGCATTAAAACGAAGTACACCTTCATATAACATTTCTATAAGTTTAGCCGGAGATTCTATTCCAAGATTGTTTTGCGCGTAAATATCGTGAGCTACATTACCATACATATCAGACCCTTTTTTATTGTTTTTACTAAATTTATTCATGCCATGTACATCGACACCTGAAGCATTTTCTTTAGCTTTTTTTTACTAAAATTTTAATTACCTGAAGTAGAAGCATTCGCCATTTGGGTAAACATAGATGAAGCTGAGTTTATTTTACTAATCATGGAATCATATGCGGTATATTGCTTTTTCATTGTCGCATATCTATCGTCTAATCTTTTGGTTTCCGTTGTTTTGCGTTTTTCTAATGAAGTAACTTTATCAGTAATAGAAGTTTTTAACTGGTCTAAAGTAGCATTGAACTTGGTATATCCTTCAATTTGTGTAGCAAATGCATCAAACGCTCCAGTCACTTCAACAGTACTAGCATCCGTTTTTGTAAATGTTCCGCCAGAGAAAAATGCCTGAACATTCGTAGCATTTGCATCCATTTTTGCGCCAAATGTAGTTTTATTCAGAGATAATTTTCCATCTTTGGCTACATCAAAACCATAATCATTCATTGTACCAGAGGTGCCAGTAATGGATGCAAACATGTTAGAAACCACACTTTTCATACCTTTTATGGTGCTGTCACTCGCGAATATACCTCTCACTTTACTATCTGTGCTTTGCTTAGTCATTTTACCAAGTTCTGTTATTGTCTCATTGTATTTGCTTACAAAACTATCCATTTTTGTTAGAATAGTGTCACGATTTTGTTGAATACTTACACTGGATGTACCTACTTCTTTTAAGCTTATACTTAAACCAGTTATCAAATCATCCACTTTATTGCTTTGTCGTGTTATAGGTTGTCCGTTAAATTCTAAATTTGCCGCAACACCTGTTTGAATTGGAGCTGCATCAAAAGCAGTTGTTA
>JAUSKV010000294.1 GCA_030646745.1 Sulfurimonas sp.
TGACCACACTGCTAAGCATGACTCACTTACAAATCTGCCAAACAGATTTTTACTCACAGAACTCTTAAGCCATGCGATGAACAGTGTTAAACGAAATAATCAGCACCTTGGAGTTCTTTTTATTGACCTTGATGGTTTTAAAGCAATAAATGACACTTATGGGCATGAAGCAGGGGACAAAGTGTTGTCTATTGTGGCACAAAGAATGAGCGACATTGTTCGAGGGAGCGACTTCGTTTCGCGTCTAGGCGGCGATGAGTTTGTCATAGTTGTGAATGCCCTAAAAAGTCCGCAAGAAGTTCTTCCAATGTTGCAACGGCTTTTAAGTGATTTATCCTTGGATATTGTCTATGAAAAACATTGCATGCAAGTTTCAGCGAGTATTGGGGTGAGTTTTTACCCTCAAGCTGAGGATGTCGGAAACGAAGTGCTTCTACGCCAAGCAGACCAAGCGATGTATTTTGCTAAGCTCTCCGGTAAAAATCAGTACCAAATTTTTAATCTTGAAGCATCGAACGAAATCAAAATACAACAGCAAAGTGTCCTCAATTTACAGCATGCAATTTTGAATGACGAGTTCGTTCTTTACTATCAACCAAAAGTGAATATGTCAAAAAATAGAGTGATTGGTTTTGAAGCACTTCTTCGTTGGAATCATCCGCAAAAAGGTATTATCTATCCTGATGATTTTCTTCCATCTGTAGAAAATGACTCAAAGTTTATGATTGATTTGGGGCATTGGGTGTTGGAAAAAGCTTTTTGCAGGCTAGAGTCTTGGCATGTGAAAGGCTTAACTTTAACCATGAATGTCAATGTAAGTTCACATGAAGTGAAAGATATAGGATTTATTGCTTATCTCAAAGAACTTTTTCTAAAATATCCTAATATAAAACCAAATACTATAGAGATAGAGCTGTTAGAAACTTCAGCCTTTGACAATTTTGAACAGACTTCTAAGACACTGCTCGCATGTCAAGAGCTTGGTGTAAGCATTGCGATTGATGATTTTGGTACGGGGTATGCTTCTTTGCATTATTTGAACAAACTCCCTATGAACACCATTAAAATAGATAAAAGTTTTATCATGCAACTCCTAACCTCAAGTAGCAATTTATCTATCGTAGAAGCATCTATAGGACTTGCGCATGCATTTAGTTGCCATGTCGTTGCGGAAGGTGTTGAGTCAGAAGAGATTGGAAAAATTTTGTTGCAACTAGGGTGTGATGTGGTGCAAGGATTTACGATTGCAAAAGCAATGCCGGCAGAAGATGCCCTAAAGTGGATTGACGCTTGGTCTGGGTATGATTCATGGAAAACAATCAAACGAATCAATACTGACAATCGAGCACTCTTGCACACCTCCATAGAGCACCGCAATTGGATTAATGCGGTTGAAGCATTTTTGTTAAATAAAAGCTCAAAACTTCCGGAGTTAAGTGTATCAGGTTGTCATTTGGGCAACTGGATTATGCACGATGCTTCCATCGAGCAAAGAAAACATCCTGCTTATGAAGCATTAGATATACAACATAAAGAGTTACACAAATATGCAAAAACACTTCTCCAATCGAGTGAAGATGACAAAATAGCCGGTATAAATAAATTAAGACAAATTCGTGAGGAGATTCTTCAAAAACTTGAGGCACTTATCTCTTTTAAGTAAAATTATCTCAATGGTTTACATGCGCCACCCATTTACAAAAAATTAAAACAATTAAAAGGATTTTTATATGCTTGATGAAATAATAATTAAATTAAGAAACTCCTATACAGACGAGGATTATTTAACTGTAATTGAAAATCTGTATGAAGATATATATGATGAAGTAACAGAAAATGATATGTATGCGCCAATTTTTGAAGAGAGCTGTTCTTTTGAAGTAAAAGAGTTAATTGCGCAGTATCTCAACCACGATAATTTTCGAGAGATTGAAAAAGATACAAAAGAGAAGATAAATAAGAGAATTACGGACGCTTTAGAACTTTTGCAGATGTATAAAACACCTGAATATCAATGCTTAGTAGAGAATGGGTTTTGTAATCCATTGAGTGAACGTCCACTTTATGAAGGTTATATGAACGAACAATGGCATATTGACTATAAACAACAGTTTGTAGATAAAGCACAAATAGTTGGGATTGAAGAGCATCTGGCGAAGAAAATTATTTCAGGCTTAGAAAGTGTTGTCTAAATGCGGATAGCAAATTAATTTAGAGTTATTTTAATTGAGTACAAGCATAAACGATTTTTAGAAATATCTACTGCAGAATTCGGGTTAAAATGATAAAATAACAGCATATTTAAAGAAGAAAAAATTTCATAATATTAAAGGGCAAGTTATAGACGCATTAACAATAGATTTAAAAAATGATTATAGTCAATACTGTATTCACTTAGTGGATGATAGCAAGGTGATGATTGCTACTCTTTCCTCTGCATTAGAGGAGAAAGGATATAAAGTTACTTTTTCGTTAAACGGAAAAGATGCAATAGATTGGATAAGTAATAATAAACCATCACTTATAATTCTTGATGTAGAAATGCCTGTGATGGATGGTTATGAAACTATTAAACTACTAAAAGCTGACAAAGAAACAGCAAATATTCCGGTTATTTTTCATACATCTTTAACAAAACCCGAAGCTATTGAAAAGCTCTTTAACCTTGGTGCTTCTGATTACATCACTAAACCTTTTATCCCTGTAGAGCTTTTTGCCAGAATTGAAAAAGAGATTAATACTCTAACATTGCAAAATAAACTTCAAGAAAAAATGTCAAAACTAGCTGAACTTCTTTCGACAGATCCATTAACAAAGAGTTCAAATAAAATGCATATGACATCAATTATTAATGCAAAACTGCAAAAACTTGCAAATGAGAAGAGGGGTGTTTTTTCATTACTCTATATAGATATTGACAACTTTAATAATTTTGCAAAAGCATATGGCATTCCTGAATCAGAAAATGCTTTAAAAAAGTGCAGTCTGGTATTTAAACGCTGCATGAGAGATAAAGATATATTATCACGATGGGAGGGGGATGTATTTATTATTTTATTCCCTCAAATCGTCAATGAAGATTTGAATAAAATTGCAACAACAATTAAAGAGACTCTTGAGAAAGTTCCATTTGCATCTCATTCTAACTTGAGTGCAACGATGAGTATGGTCGAGGTCTCTGAAGCAGACACCCTCAATAATATTCTTGCAACACTGAAAATTCTAAATAATAAAGCAAAAAAACAACATAAAGGTTCCATAATCATGACAGACGGCAGGCTGTTAATATGAGTGGTGCAAAGGTCCTTCCAGTGAGACACCGTTTCCAAAAGTAAGTCCTATGTTTGAAGCATTCACTTCGATTAGATTCCGTATTTTATTTTAAAGCTCATCTTGTCTTCTCTATGGTAAACGGAACCAACACGGAGAGGTTTTGATATACTCTTTATACTCTTCACCGAAAGTTTTTATCAAGCTTTTTTCTTCATAATAGAGACTAAAATTACAATTTAGTTATAACAGCTTTAAAAATGCCTCACATAATATGGTATTGAACTTTGTTTATTTATTTTGCAACAAACTTGCAACACTGAACATATACAATAGCGTTATCAAAATTTGATTCATAATGAAATATTAAATACGAGGGTATTATGAAAATAAAAATTATAAACGACGCAAATAGGTTGATAGAACCGAGTTTCTCTTTAGATATAGCTAAAAAGCATAGTTACTATAATGAAATCTCACGAATGGTTATCTTTAAAGCTATTGATTATATGCTGCAAAATAATGAAATTTTTTCTTTAAATTTTTCATATGCAGATATGAATAATCATAGTTTACTGAATAAAATAGAAGAGACAATATCTAAACATTCATTAGAAGGTAGATTAATATTTGAGATTGTTGAAACAGAGCATTTAGACGACATAAAAATCGTAAATTCATTTATAGATCGTTTTAAAGCACATGGAGTAAAAATAGCCATAAATGATTTTGGAAGCAGTAACTCGAATTTTGATTATATCTTCTCTCTTAACCCTGATTTTATAAAAATAGACGGAAGTCTAATCTCTCGTATCCTTGAAGATGAAAAGATGTATCTACTTGTTGATGCGATTATACAATTCGCACATAAGCTTGATGTTGAAGTTATAGCAGAGCGTGTATATTCACAAGAGCTCCATGACACTCTTATTAATTTAAATATTGATGCTATACAAGGCTTTTTCTTAATCCAGCCAAATGAAAATATCTAAACTTGATATTAAAAAAACATCAAATGAGTGGTAATTTCTTTTCAACAATAAAAAAAGGTAAATAAATGTTAAACGATATATCGATTAAATCAAAAATGGTACTGATGATTGTTAT
>JAUSKV010000296.1 GCA_030646745.1 Sulfurimonas sp.
CAGAAATCTTGTAGAAAAATTGCCTTTTTTGATAACTCCAAAATGGGTGGATACCTACGCCCAGCCAATCGCTGTGGACGATGTTATAAACTATCTCTCTTCCTCTTTACATCTTTCGTATGACAAAAATCTAATCGTAGATATTGGCACCACAAAAATGATGTATAAAGAGATGATGCAAGAAACTGCTCTGGCTTTAGGACTCAAAAGATACCTTATCCCTGTTCCCTTCATGAGCATAAATATCTCATCTTACTGGCTCAATCTTTTTACTCCGGTACCTTTTAGGGTTGCAAAAGCCCTTATTGAAGGACTGCGCTCCGAGGTCGTTATGCAAAATGAGAATGCAAAAATATATTTTCCTCTTATCACTCCCTTGAGCTACATGGATGCAGTCAAAAAAGCGGTGCAAGAGATAGAGCAAAATCAGGTAATAAGCAGATGGAGCGATGCCGAAGGCTCTTCGTGGGACAAAATTCACTCAAAAGAGATAAATGACGCTATCTTTGTGGATAGAAAGGAGTCCGACATCAGCGCTTATGATAAAGAAAAAGTTTTTCTGGCGATTAAATCTATCGGCGGAGAGAACGGCTGGTTCGATTATGATTTTTTGTGGGAGATACGAGGTGTCATCGACAAAGCCTTGGGCGGGGTAGGGCTTAACCGTGGAAGAAGAAACAGCTGTGATTTAAGACTTGGAGAGTGCCTTGATTTTTGGAGAGTTGAAGATATACAGGAGAATGAAAGATTGCTTCTTTTTGCCCAGATGAAAATCCCAGGTCACGCTTGGCTTGAGTTTAAAATAGAGGGCGACAGACTTATCCAGTCCGCATATTTTTATCCAAAAGGTGTTTGGGGCAGGGTGTATTGGTATGCTTTTCTTCCTATACACTATTTTATATTTAACAATATGATGAAGTGTGTTTTGAAAAACAGCTTGAAACTTTAATTTTGAAGTAGGATGATGTGGAAATATCTCCACAAACCAAGATTATCCTTGAACCCAGAAGTAGCTTTTCTATTTGCTGTCAATTACTATTTTAAGTATGTTTTGAACAAAGATGTTAAATTTTCAATCTCTTTTTCTCGTTGCTCGTTGCTTACATGATTTCCTAAATGCTCTTTAATATGACCATCAAGCACTTCACGCATAAGTGATTGTATTGCACCTCTTGATGCACTGATTTGTTGCAAAACTTTAAAACAATCAGTTTCTTGTTCTAGAGCTTTTTCGATGCCATTCATTTGCCCTTTTATTTTCCTGACTCTAAGCAATAGTTTTTCTTTATTAGCAATAGTATGTGCCATAACAAACCTTTAATTTTTAGATAAGATATACTGGGGTATAGTATCGTAAAGATTTTTAAAAAAGGCTAAATACAATGAACACAATGGAAACACTCAAATCAAATTCGCATTCACATCATTTTGATTCATCCAATCCGATTGCAAAGAAAAATATTCTCTATGCAACAATATTTACCTTTATGATGATGGTAGTTGAAATTATCGGTGGACTTTATTATAACTCTATGGCACTTCTTGCAGATGGTTGGCATATGAGCTCTCATGTACTTGCACTAGGTATGGCATATCTGGCGTATGTGATGGCAAATAAATATGCAAATGATTTTCGATTTAATTTTGGAACTTATAAGATTGAAGTTCTTGGAGGCTATACAAGCGCGATACTTCTTTTAGTGGTTGCATTTATTATGGTGTATCATTCAGTGGAGAGAATTTTTAATCCACAAAATATAGCCTATAAAGAAGCGATTATCATTGCAATCGTTGGACTTGCTGTAAATTTAGTTTGTGCTTGGTTGCTTAAAGATGATCACCATCATCACGACCATCATCACGACCATATGCATGAACACCATCACGACATAAATCTTAAAGCGGCATATTTGCATGTTTTGGCAGACGCTCTTACATCGGTTTTAGCTATTTTTGCACTTATCGGTGGAATGCTTTGGGGTGCGGATTGGCTTGACCCTGTTATGGGGATAGTCGGTTCAGTTTTGGTATTTATCTGGGCATTTGGTCTGATTAAACAATCAGGGAAAATTCTTTTAGATGCCCAAATGGATGAACCAATTGTGCAAGAAGTTATAGATGTAATCAATACAATGGAGCAAAAAATAGAAATTGATGATTTACATATCTGGAGAGTTGGCAAAGGTAAATATTCTTGTATTATCTCTCTAAATTCTAAGGATTCTATTAATATAAATGATATCAAAAAGCAACTTTTAGTGCATGAAGAGTTAGTCCATATTTCTGTAGAGATTAGAGAGTAGCATTTTCACTCTTTAGGCAGTCCAAACTTTTGCGTTATCAACTCGCCTTCTTCGTTAAAAAAGAGATAGTAGAGCGTATCTTTTTTTACGCTCAATCCTGCCAAATATCTAAGTGCCAGATTGGCTTGGAGTGAGGCGATGTGCATGACAATCGGTGCGGCGATTCCTGCCGGTGTTTTCTCTACGATTTTAAAAGCATCCGTAAAAGAGGAGTTTTCTATAAAAGCTACTTGACCATGAAAAGCTTCGACGCTTCCATAAATCCATGGGATATTTCTGTTTTTTGCATAAGCATTAATCTTTGCACGGGTAGGGAGGTTGTCGGTTGCGTCAAGGATTAAATCAACACTTATGTTTTTTTCACTCCACTCTTTGAAGTCGCACTGATATGCTACTGCTTTTACGAATGGGCATCTCTGTTCAATCAATTCTGCATTTAAAAGGGCTTTGTTTTTGCCCTCATCACCCATTTTAAAAGCTATCTGGCGGTGAATGTTGTGTAGGCTTACTTCATCAAAATCTATCATGTGAATTTCGCCGATACCGCTAGCACCCAGTGCAAAAGCAAGAGAACTTCCAAGTCCTCCTGAGCCGATTATTGCTATCTTTTTGCTCTGGAGCTTTGTTTGTGTCTCTTCTCCCCAGAGTTGAATTTGGCGGTGAAAATAGTTTGTCATTCGTAAACCTTTGTGAATTTTTTAGAGTAATTTAGGCTCGCTGTAATAGTAGCCTTGTCCGTAATCGATGCCAAGCTCTGTTATAACTTTTTCAATCTCTGCAGAACTTACAAACTCTGCAACGGTTTTAATATCTGC
>JAUSKV010000313.1 GCA_030646745.1 Sulfurimonas sp.
CAAATTCTAAAGTAAAACACTTGGAGCTTAAACGACACACTAAAATCATCTAACTAATTTCATTATTTAACTCTTCAAAAGTAATTTTCTACTATAATCGCGTCTATTATTTAACTATATTACGGAGTTTTTACATGACTAAATACATTTTTGTTACAGGCGGAGTTTTAAGTTCTCTTGGAAAAGGGATTACGGCTGCGAGTGTTGGCACACTGCTCAAACACGCTGGCAAAAAAGTGGGCATGCTAAAAATTGACCCCTATATAAATGTTGACCCAGGAACTATGAGTCCGCTTGAACATGGTGAAGTATTTGTTACAAAGGATGGTGCAGAAACCGACTTAGACATAGGAAACTATGAAAGATTTTTGGACACCTCTTATTTAAAATCGAGCAACTTCACAACGGGGCAGGTCTATTTAAGTGTTATTGAACGAGAAAGAGCAGGTGGCTATCTTGGGCAAACAATTCAGGTTATTCCTCACATTGTCGGCGAAATCGTAAAACGAATCAAAGAGGCTGGAGAAGGACATGAAATTTTAATAGTGGAGCTTGGAGGAACAGTCGGTGACATTGAGGGACTTCCTTTTATGGAAGCTATCCGCCAGATGAAACACGATGATGAAGTAGAAGGAACATTTTTTATACATGTAACGCTTATTCCCTACATCAAGGCAGCGGGTGAATTAAAATCTAAGCCGACGCAACACTCTGTTCAAGAGCTTCGCCGTATCGGAATTACTCCGCAGATGATTATTGCCAGAAGCGAAAATCCAATGCCTAAAACTTTCAAGAAAAAACTTGCGATGAGTTGTGATGTTTCGCAAGACAGTGTTATAGAAGCACTTGATGCAGCAACTATTTATGATGTGCCAATCTCTTTTTTAAGACAACATATTTTAAAACCTCTCTCAAAAGAGTTAAATTTAGGCGAATTAAATCCAGACATGGAAGAATGGGATTCATTGGTTAAAAAAATTGTTCAGCCTAAAAATAGGGTTGTTGTAGGGTTTGTCGGAAAATATCTCCAACTCAAAGAGGCCTATAAATCTTTAACTGAGTCGCTTATTCACTGCGGTGCACATTTAGATACGAGAGTAGATATACACTGGGTGGATTCTGAGGAAGTAGAAGAGAGAGGAGCAGAAGCGCTACTAAAAGATTGTGACTCTGTTTTAGTTGCCGGCGGATTTGGAAGCCGTGGAGTTGAGGGAAAAATTCAAGCTATTAAATATGCTCGTGAAAATAGAGTTCCGTACCTTGGAATCTGCCTTGGCATGCAGTTAACACTTGTAGAGTATGCTAGAAATGTTCTTGGATTTAAGGGTGCAAATTCTGTAGAATTTGATGAAAAAACTCCTTATCCTATGGTTTATCTCATAGATAATTTTTTAGATCAAAGCGGCAATAAACAACTCCGTACGCATAAATCGCCGATGGGTGGAACACTAAGACTCGGAGAGTATCCATGCGATACAAAAGAGGGCTCAATTTTGAGAAAAGCGTATGGCGGAGCTGAAACTATTTTAGAGAGACATCGCCACCGTTATGAGGCAAATCCTACTTATCGCGAAGCACTAGAAAAAGCCGGAATGATTGTTACGGGTGAATCGGATGGACTTATCGAAACTGTTGAAATTGAAAATCATCCTTGGTTTTTGGGTGTTCAGTTTCATCCTGAATTTACTTCAAGACTTCAAACACCAAATCCATCTATACTAGCATTTGTTAAAGCATCTTTAGGTGTTTGGTAATAAAACTATTTGCTAAGTGATATACCTTTATTGGACAAGCCGGCTCTTTTTGAGCTGCTTTCTAAAAGATTTCCTACAGAAGATAAAAAATTATCTCAAATTCCGAACCCTGCACTTCTGAGTGATGCTACAAAATCCGCACAAAAAATTGCCCTTGCTATAAAAGAGAAGAGAAGAATAACAGTAGTCGGCGATTATGATGTGGACGGGGTAAGTTCAACTGCCATTATGGTTGATTTTTTTAGACAGATTCCCTATCCATTAGAAGCGATAATTCCAAACAGATTTAGTGACGGCTATGGAGTTTCCCCAAATGTTTTAAATAGAGTTGATACCGACCTCTTAATAACTGTTGACAATGGAATCACTGCCATAGAAGCTGCAAAAATATGCAAAGAAAGAAATATTGAGTTAATCATAACAGACCATCACACTCCATCAGAAACGCTTCCAGACGCTTTTTCTATTGTTAACCCAAAACTTTCTACATGTCAATACCCTTTTAAAGAGATATGTGGCGCACAGGTGGTATGGCTACTTTTGGCACTATTGAAAAAGGAGTTAAATCTCTCAATTGACATGAAACAATTTTTAGATATTTTGTCTATCGCCATTATTGCAGATGTTATGCCTCTCATTGATATAAATAGAACACTGGTTCAGGAGGGTTTAAAAGTTTTAACAACATCCAACAGACCCTCTTCTATCATAATAAGAGATTTTTTAAATAAATCTGTAATCACTTCAGAGGATATTGCCTTTGCAATAGCGCCTAGAATAAACTCTGCAGGAAGACTTGAAGATGCTTCCATTGCCCTGAAATTTTTTACAGCATCATCAACAAATGAGGCATATAAGCAATTTGAACTTCTTTGCAAACTGAATGAATTAAGAAAAGAGACAGAAGCCGAGTGCACAAAAGAGGCTATTGAGAGTGCTGATGATTCTCACCATGTAATAGTTGTAGCCCACAAGGATTGGCATGAGGGAGTTGTTGGAATTGTTGCAGCAAGGCTGGTGGAACATTTTGGTAAGCCTTCAATAGTTTTAAGTTGTGAAAACGGCATGGCAAAAGGGAGTGCTAGAAGTATTGGTGAAGTAAGTATTTATGAACTTATAAAAGCTAACGACTCCTATTTGACAAAGTTCGGCGGGCATAAAATGGCAGCAGGAGTTGGACTTGAAGAAAAGAATATTGACGCTTTTAGAGTTGCCATTAACAAAACTGCCTCAACACTATCTCCTACTGATTTCATGCCAAAAGATACCATAGTTGGGATATTATCAACTGAGGATATTGACTTTGAGCTTCTAAATTTACTAGAGGGGTTTGAGCCTTTTGGAGAAGCAAACCTCCGTCCCAAATTTTTACTCAAAGATGCAGAAATTATAAGTATAAAATTGATGGGAAGCGATAAATCACACTCTAAGATTGAAGTTAAGCAATTTCCGAATGCCATAAAAACATTAGAACTTATAGCATTCAGAAGAGTATTTGAAATGCCGGAAAATAAAAAAATTACCTGCAGCTATACGGTAATAAAAAATGAATTTAACAATAGAGTATCCATTCAACTTCTTCTCAATAAAATTTACTAAAATCATTTTACTAAAATCATTATTGACACACTTAATAATCAACATGTGTTTACTTTGGATACATCTATTAAAAAAATCTAATATTTAAAACTTATATTAAGGCTTAAGCTTGTACTATGGTATAACTTTATCTAATAAAAAGAGGGAAATCATGAAGAAAAGTAAAATTTTAGAAGAAATACTGGCAGAAGTTGACAAGCATCCGGAGATTATGTCTCGTCGTGAAGCTTTAAAATATTTAAGTGTATCTCCGTTGGCTGCATCCATTTTAGCAGGAGCTACAGTTGGAACAACTGCTGTTAGTGCGTCTGATGCTAAGGGCAAAATTGTTATCGTTGGTGGAGGATTGGCTGGAATAAGTACATCCGCTCTTCTTAAAAATACTTTAGCAAATGCTGAAATTACAGTTATTGAGCCAGATCCTAAATCTGTTTCATATCAACCTGGTCAAACTCTTGTTGCTGCAGGAATTTGGAAAAAGAGTGACATCGTTTACAATACTGACGAATATCTTCCAAAAGGTGTAAAACTTATCAAGGGAAGCGTTACTTCATTTGACCCTGCTAACAACAAAGTTACTGTGGATGGAAAAGAAGAAGTATCCTACGATCAACTCATTATTGCTACTGGACTAGTGCTAAACTTTGCAGGAATCAAAGGATTAAATGGTGTTATCACTTCATCTGGTGCTGATAATGCAGCAACAAAAGAACAAGTTGGTAAAGATGGTCTTCACTCTATTTACTTTCAAGATGGTGCAGAAGCTACATGGGCTGGAATTCAAGAATTAGTTGCAAAAGCTAAAGCCCATACAGGTCCTGAAAAGTTAAAAGCTGTTTTTACGGATCCTCATACACCGGTCAAATGTGGCGGTGCTCCTAAGAAAATCATGTATCTAACACATGCAAGGCTTAAAGAAGCTGGTGTAGCTGATAAAGTCGAACTTACTTTTTATCCAAATGGTGGAAAAATGTTTCCTGTTGCTGAGTACCATGATGCAATACTTGAGCAGTTTAAAACAAGAGGTTTCAAATGGAATTATAGTCATAACCTGACAGAAGTAGATACAGCAAATAAAGTAGCTATATTTGATCATCATGCTCAAGTGAAGGGTAAGATAGATCCTGATACCGGCGAAGCTGAAATGATTACTACCCATGAAAGAGTTGAAGTCAAATATGATTTTATGCATGTTACTCCTCCAATGAAAGCTCCTGATGTTGTTGCTAAATCACCGGTAGGTTCAGAAAAAGGATGGGTTCCTGTTACAAAAGAGACTCTTCAACATGTTAAATTCAAAAATGTATGGTCTATTGGGGATGTTGCTGCAATTCCTATGGGTAAAACAGGCGGTTCTATCCGTAAACAATACAAAGTTCTAGTTGACAACATGGTAGCTACTATGGAAGGTAAAACAACATTACCGGCTGCATATGGCGGCTACACTGTATGTCCACTTATCACAAGTATCGGTACAGTTATGCTTGCTGAATTTGACTGGAGTGCAAAGCCAACTCCGTCATTTCCGCTTGATCCAACAAAAGAGAGATGGATATGGTGGTTGTTAAAAGTTTATGCTCTTAAACCAATGACAATACACGGAATGCTTTCAGGCAAAGCGTAAATTAATCCTCGAAAGAGGGTTAGGCTATATTTTCCAAAATGTTACAATTACTATAAAATGCCAACACTAGTTTTAATAAAAATATAATTTTTATTTTTACTTCGTTAAAATACATAAATTTTGAAGGAGATTGAATGAATAAAATCGTAAAAATTGCACTCGGTGCAACAATTATTTTAGGCATGGGAGTAACAACTCTAAGTGCGGATGTAGCAAAAGGTCAAAAACTTTATTTAAAACAATTGAAAGCTCCATGCTCTGAAGCAAATATAGGAACCGGTGCATTAATGGCTGGTAAACATACTCAAGCTGAGTGGAAAGCGATTAAAGAAAGCGGCAAGTTAGCGGATGAAATCAAGAAGATTTGTCCAAATGTGAAGGATGGTGCAGTTAAAGCAGATTACCTAGATCATTATTTTGACTTTTTTCACGAATACGGTAGTGACAGCGGAAATGTTCCTTCTTGTGGTTAAATAACTCTAAATCACTTTACCTTGCCAAGGCATAGGTTGAAGTGATTTAACCCTCTTTAAACTCTACTTCTTTTCAAAATTAAGCCTCAATATTATCTTTTTAACTTATAATAAATCATGAAATTTATCACACTCTTTTTAACAACTCTTTTTTTTCTGACCGCATGTACAAACGAAAACAAAATGCCTTTAAATATGCCGATACTAACAGAACTTGGTATTAACTCTCTAACTTCAAAAACTCAATTTACGCTGGGTGCAATTACTCCAAATCTCTTAGGTTATGATATAACAAATTTTACAGCTTTAGAGGGTGGAGAAGCTAAGAGCATAATGAGAGTAAGTTATCACGGGCATGAAGTAATGATAATAACTCCAACCAAGCTAAAAAAGGACTCTCAGCGATATATTAAAAGTATAACAATTACGAGTAATTATATAGAAAATCCTTTTAATATTAAAATTGGCGATGCGTATAATCAAGATAACTTTCCCGTATGTACAGAGCTAGAAGAGAGTCTGACTTGCAAACAAGAGAAGTATAAAAATATTTTATTGATTTTTAAAAAGAGCAATAAAAGATGGTCTCTACAAGAGATAGTTTGGGGTGATAATGCCTAGTATTTCGGTGTGTCACAGTAATCGTTCAAAGATAACAGATCTAAAAGTTTTAGATAACGATTTTGTAGCATACAGTACAAAAACACATGGCATAAGAATTTTTTCGTATAAAGACTGCTCCCTGAAATTAAATGTAAATAGGCTTCATGAGTATCTTGCAAGTGCTGATGCTACTGCTTTTAGCCCCAATGGAGAGTATTTGACATTTTGTGTTAAAATAGTAATATATATAATCCACTTACCAAGCAAAACGCTAATTCAAACAATAAATACCTACAAAGAAGAGATAGAAATATTATCTTTTGATTTAGAATCAAAGTATATTATCGCCGGAACTGCTGCAGGCAGAGTGCTTCAATATCGATATGATGGTTCATCTTTGTTAGCAAGACTTTGCTCTTTTAGTAAAGCAAGCCAAACAAAGAAGTTGACACAAAGTTTTGTAAGCACATTTAAATTTCACAAAAATAGGTTGGCTTGCGGAAGTCATTATGGCGATATTTTTATAGTAGATATACATTCAAGGGTAAATAAAAATCATCTAACAAACTCTAACATTCGTGTAAATGCCATCTGTTTCTTGGATGAAAAAACAGTAATAAGTGGTACATCAGACGGAAAATTATTCATAAACTATTTAGATAATATGAAAAAGTCTAGGCAGATATATACAGGTTTTACCACAATTACAGATATTGTATTGATGTCAAATCCTAACTATGTGATGATTAGCGGGGATGCAAATCATGTATCAATTTACGATATTAAAAAATATAAAATTGTTCATAATAAATACATAGAATTTAGCGGTAAAGTAAACGATATAGCCTTAGTAAATGGCGATACATTAATAGCTGTAGTAGATAATTCAAATATCTTTCGTGTTGAATTGCCAAGCCTTGCGAAACTTAAATCGCTTATTCTTCACAACATATTAGATGAAGCCTTTAATTTATGTGAAAAAGACTTTGCAATGAAAGATACAAAAGAGTACAGACAACTTCAAAAGAGCTACGAAAAAATTTATGCTCAGGCGGCACTAGCACTCATAAATCAGCAAAAAACTTATGCGCTTCAATTGGTTGACCCATTTAAAAACGTATCTTCAAAAAAAGAAGAGCTTTTACTACTTTTTAAAGCCTACGAGAACTACTCTAGATTCCAAGCCCTCTATTTAGAAAAAAAATATCCTCTTGCCTATGCTTTATGCACTCAATTTCCTGCACTTCAGCACACATTTCAATACAAAAAGATGGAAGAGTCATGGAAGGAAGCTTTTACGAATGCGCAACGACAAATTCTTCTTGGCAGAGATAAGATAGCAAAATCTCTTCTGCATGAATATATGACAGTGATTTCCAAGCAATTCATGATAAAGTTAATTCTAAACCATAACAAGAAATTTATAGAGTTTTTAAAAGCCATCGAAGCAAAAGATTTTCAAAAAGCAAATGAAATAGCAAAAATGCATGAGGATTTTACAAAAATACCAACCTATAAATCTCTTCAAAATGATATAGAATATGGTTTAATTGAGATAGAAAATTATATAAAACAGGGCAAAGTAGATTTAGCAACTGAAGCCTTGGCAAAATTTAAAAAACTTCCATCCATCACCTCGAAGGTAAATACGCTTAGAAAAAATTGCCAAAGTATGCAAAAACTCATAAATGCTTATGAGATGAATGATTTTAAATCATGTTATGAAGTTTTAGATATGCACAATGGCTTAGAGTTTAGCGAACTTGGCATAATGTTGGATAAACATTGGTCAAAACT
>JAUSKV010000033.1 GCA_030646745.1 Sulfurimonas sp.
GGTTGAAGCGTATAGCGAGGTAATTGAGTTGGTTTTCCACATGCTAAAGCCTCTCCAACAAACAGTGATGATATAAGAGCAGAAAGAAAAAGAGAGGAGTTGATGGCTGATGTCTTAGTACATATCAGAGA
The DNA here is from genome assembly GCA_030646745.1 of Sulfurimonas sp. GTDB lineage: Bacteria > Campylobacterota > Campylobacteria > Campylobacterales > Sulfurimonadaceae > Sulfurimonas. Next base: position 132 of record JAUSKV010000033.1, read on the forward strand.
AGCTTTTGAGCCGAAAACTACGGCGAATAACATCAGGTTTATCCGTGAACACAGAGAGATAAAAGGTGAAGAGTGTGAATGGATAAGAGAGCTAGAGATAATATTGTCAAAAAAAAAGGTCGAGGGGTAATTACTTCCCTCGACCTTAGTTTGTCGCTCCATAGAACTTACAGAATAGATTTGCACTCACGGTAAAATCGTAACCATTTCAAATAAACAAGTCAATGTACTATTTCAAGTCCTCATAGCTAGAGTGATGCTATAATCTCAAAAAATAAAAATTAGGAATAATAATGTACGGAATGTTTGAAGACGAAGATGATATATTTATGGGTTCGCCAAAGAGTAAGTTTATGGATGTAGTGTTTAATGCAAATAACGACATAGTGAGACAAGAGTTGGAAATTTTTATGGATAAATTTGCAGCCATGGAGTTGATGCTTTCACAGCATGTCGGAGATGATATTGATAAAGAAGTAAAAAGATTTGCCGTTTCAAATCAAAGTGATGTGGATACAAAAGCTAAAAGTTTATACATTGAGCTTATGGGTGCGATTCTTTCTCAAAGTGAATAGTTAAATTTTGAAGCTATTTTTACATGTTGCCATCCTTTTGTCGCTCTGTTTTAGTGCAGTTTTTGCCGATCAATTTAGAGATGTTCAAAAAATTTCTCTAAAAAAGGATGAGCAAAAGAAAATTCTTGTAAAATATGGCTCGTTTGAAAAGATTTTTAAATTTAGATGGACGCTTTATCATAACAAAGGGCTTGTAATTTTTCGCTCTTATGATAGAATCGTCGCACAAAATATACTTTATTTAAGAGATAAAAATCAAGCTTTTAAAGTTGAACTGAAGCCTAAAGATGCCTCTTCCTACGAGGGAGTCTATCTGTTGGTGCAGTTTAAAGAGTTTGATTATGAAAAGAAACAGGCTACTTTTGATATATCCATATCTGATAAAAGTGCGCAAGTTAATTTAAAATATTTAGAAAAATAGCCAGAGAGGGATGAATGCAAAGAGTTGAGCATGAGATAGAGAGATTAATAAAAGAGGTTGACTACGATGAGGTCAGCCGTCTTTTTGGTATGCTCAGCGGTGGTAAACGACTTCGTGCAAAACTTATTTTAAAAATAGCGCCTCACCATGAAAAAGCTCCGCTTTTGGCGGCTATCGTAGAACTTATCCATGGAGCGAGTCTGCTTCATGATGATGTGATTGACGAGTCAATACTTAGACGCGGAGTAGCTTCAGTCAACGCAACGGATGGAAGCAAAACAGCTGTTATGCTTGGCGATATTCTCTATTCAAAAGCTTTTAGTGAGCTTGTTGCATTTGACAGAGATATCGCAAAAGTGATTGCATCTTCTGTTACAGCTCTCTCTAAGGGCGAAATGCAAGATGTAAAGATGGCGCAGTTCTTTAACAGCGATGAAGAGAGATATCTCGATATGCTTTATCTAAAAACTGCAACGCTTATTGAAGCTGCTGCGATTGGAGCGGCATTATTAGCCGGTAAAGATGCACAAAAGTATGGAGTCTATGGGCGAAATCTCGGACTCTCTTTTCAGATTATTGATGATATTTTGGACATAACAGCGGATGAAAAAACGCTTGGCAAACCTGCTATGAATGACTTCGTAGAGGGAAAATGTACGCTTCCGTATATCTACCTCTATAATGCTCTTAACTCAAGTGAGAAGCAGAGATTGGCAAACGCACATGCAAAGCATATAGATGTGAGCGAAGGCATGTGGATTAAGCAGAAAATGAGTGAACATGGCTCCATAGAGAAGTCATTTCTGTTGGCATCTAAGCTCTCAAATGAAGCGATGGAAGCTGTAAAAGATGATGAAGAGTTGGTACAGATTTTACAAACTATGATAAAAAGAAGTTATTAATGCACTACTTAAATATAAGTTTTTCACACAAAAACTCTACCCTTGAAATAAGAGAAAAACTCTCCTATCCGGATGATGAACACCTAAAAGGCTGTTTAACAAAGCTGAACTCCAGTGAAGCGATAAATGAGGCAATACTCATCTCTACCTGCAACAGAATGGAAGTTTTTTGCAGTTGCAGTGATGTTGCAGAAGCAACGCGGCATATATTTGAGATGTTGAGCAAAAGAGCCGGAATCAGCATCGATGAGCTTGAAGGCAGAGCCGATATATATGATGACAGCAGCGCTATTCACCACCTTTTTAGTGTCGCTTCTTCTCTTGACTCTATGGTTATCGGTGAAACACAGATAGCCGGTCAGTTAAAAGATGCTTTCAGGTTCTCTTATGACAGCGGTTTCAGCGGTCAAAAGCTTGCCCGCGCCATGCACAACGCTTTTAAGTGTGCTGCAAAAGTGAGAAATGCAACAGATATATCTTCTAAACCTGTCTCCATTGCCAGTGTTGCAGTTTCAAATCTGAAATCTCTTGTGCATGATTTAAGCGGTAAAAAAGCTTTAGTTATCGGTGTCGGCGAGATGTCTGAGATTACTGCAAAACATCTTATCTCAAACGGTGCAGATGTTTATATTATGAACAGAACGAAAGAGAAAGCTTTTAATTTAGCCGGAAGTTGCGGTGCGAAAGTGCTTGATTTTGAACAGCTCCCACATGCAATCAATGAGTTTGAAATACTTTTTACTGCAACCTCTGCACCTAAAGCTATTATTACGGATGAGATGATAAAACCTTGCAGTTTTGAACGATATTGGTTTGATATGGCTCTTCCTAGAGACATTAATTGTAGTCATGGAGAGGGGATAAATCTTTATACAATTGATGATTTAAAGAGTATAGTAAGTGAGAATATCGGACTTCGTGAAGATAGTGCAAGAGCTGCGCATGGGATTATCGGCAGAGCCGTTGTAGAGTTTTTTGAGTGGCTCAATACTCTGGATGTGGAGCCTATGATAAAAGAGATATATCAAAAAGCTTCATTGGCTGCAAAGGCTGAAAGTAAAAGAGCTATACAAAGTGGCTATATTCCAAAAGAGTATGAAGCGCAGGCGCATAAAATGTGCGAACAGGTGCTCAAAAGATTTTTACACGACATGACAGCCAAGATGCGGAGTGTCTCTTCGGAGTCAAAATCTGACATGATAACCGGAGCTTTGCAGTTTTTGGTTCAGAATGACAGCAAGGCGAGAGTACTGGATGAGTACAAGTGTGAACATATGTTAAAAGGACAAAAGTGAGAAGATCAAGAGCATTTATACCGACAACAAAAGAGGCACCTTCGGATGCTTCATTGGCAAGCCACATTTACCTATCCCGTGCCGGCTTTATCTCCCAAGTGGCAAGCGGACTTTACAGCTACATGCCTCTGGCAAAAAGAGTCATCAAAAAGATAGAAAATATAATTAATGAAGAGATGGCAAAAGCAGGTGCGGAGGAGGTGGAACTTAGTTTTGTAACTCCTGCAACGCTTTGGCAAGAAAGCGGAAGAATTGAGAAGTTCGGAAAAGAGCTTTTGAGATTTCGCGACAGAAAAGAGAACCTTTTTGTTCTTGGACCAACCCATGAAGAGATGATGGTGGACATGGTTCGCAACCGTATTACAAGTTACAAACAGCTGCCGATAAATCTTTACCAGATAAAAACAAAGTTCCGGGATGAGGCAAGACCAAGATTTGGGCTTATGCGCGGTCGTGAATTTATTATGAAAGACGGGTACAGTTTTCACTCCTGTGTTGCTGACATGGACAGAGAATTTGATGCCATGGAAGCGGCGTATAAAACTATTCTGACAAGACTCGGACTAGATTTTAGAATTGTTGAAGCTGACAGCGGTGCAATCGGTGGAAGCGGCTCAAAAGAACTTATGGTTTTAGCCGGAAGTGGAGAAGACACTATTGCAGTTTGCAGTAAGTGCGAGTATGGTGCGAACGTTGAAGCAGCAAAGCGTTCAGGCAGAGCAGCTATTCCGGAAGCTCCGGTAGCTGAATTTAACAAGTTTAAAACACCGAATATAAAAAGTATAGAAGATTTAGAAAACTTTTTTAAAGTCGATGGCTACTACACCATGAAGTGTGTTGCAAAAAGAGCAGTGTATGAAGATGACAGTGAAATAGTTCTTTTCTTTGTACGAGGGTGCGATACGCTTCAAGAGGTAAAAGCTCAAAATGCGACTGGCGCTTTGGATATTGTGGATGTGAGCGAAGAGGAACTTCGAGAACTCGGACTTATTCCTGGATTTATCGGGCCATTAGAACAAGGCTGTGCCAAACATGTAATAGACAGCGATTTAAGAGATGCGAAAAGTATGATTTGTGGAGCAAACGAAGAGGAGTATCACTTTGTGAATGTGGACATGTCGGTTATGAGTGAAGCCTATTATGCCGACATTGCAGCGGTGAATGAGGGTGATAGTTGCCCGCACTGTAATGGCACACTCTCTTTTACGAAGGGTATAGAAGTCGGTCATATATTTAAACTCGGCACTACTTACTCGGCGGCACTCAAAGCAGAATTTTTAGATGAAAACGGAAAAGCGCAGCCTTTTGTAATGGGAACGTATGGGATGGGTGTGAGCCGCCTTGTAGCTGCAGTTATAGAACAGCACCATGATGAACAAGGGTGTATCTGGACAAAAGCAACGACTCCTTATATGGTAAACATTATGATTTCAAACATTAAAGAGGTCTCTCAGGTTGAGATAGGTGAGGAGCTTTATGCAAAGCTTCAAGCCGCACATGTAGAGGTGATGCTTGATGACAGAAAAGAGCGATTCGGTTTTAAGATGAATGATGCCGAACTTATAGGTTTTCCATACACAATCATCATAGGAAAAGAGCTTGAAAATGGCTTGGTTCAAATCTTTGAGCGAAAAACTAAAGAGAGCATTTCTGTAAGCAAAGATGATGTTTTTTCTAAAATTATAGATTTAATCTAACATGCTCTATTTTTTAGTCTATCTTTTTTTAGAAGTACTCATATCTGTTAATATTTCATCTTACCTAGGCGGTTTGATGACTTTTTTTGAGATAATTTTGAGTGCTTTTATAGGGGTGACAATACTCATTAATTTTAGAAAAACACTGATAGAAAACTTCACGGCAGTAGCCTATGACTGCATTGATTTGGAGCAGTTTCAAAAGTTAAATCTCTTTACGCTCATTGGTGCTATTCTTTTAATATTGCCTGGTTTTTTGACGGATATAGTCGGTATTTTGATGCAATTTACGATTTTTACCACTATGCTTGTTAACCGTTATAATGTAAAATCTGGAAAATGCAATACAAATTTCACCCAAACTCACATACCAAAGGATTCAGATGTCATCGATGTTGAAATTATTAGCGACAACACTTCTATTAAGTAGTGCCCTTTCCGCAACTGTTGAAAATAAAAAAGTTGAAAAGTTTTTAGAGGAGTCCTTTAAAAACAATCCAAATATACTCTCTCTAAAAGTTACGGTAGCAGATAAAATGCCATTAGAACAGCTAAAGGGATGGGAAAGTTTAGTTGTTGAGATAGAAGCAACCGTAAAAACTAAAACAGAGAATAAAGTTGTGAAGCAGAAGATGATTTGGTTTACAAACGGAGATATTATCACTAAAGAGTTGACCGATTTAAAAACAGGAAATGAGTTGAAAGATTTAGTTTCGCCATCCTTTAAAAATGAGTACTATAAAAAAGAGAACCTGATTTATGGTAATGCAAATGCTAAACATAAAGTGGTGATTTTTTCAGACCCGTTATGCCCTTTTTGTAGAGAGTTTGTTCCAAAAACTATAGAAGAGATGAGAAGTCAGCCAGAGAAGTTTGCAATCTACTACTTTCATTTTCCACTTCCGTCGCTTCATCCGGCCGCAGTCGAGCTTTCACTTGCTGCAACTGCTGCTGAATTACAGGGAAATAAAGATGTTATATTGAACCTTTATAAAGTAGAGATAGACCCAAATGAGAGAGATATAACTAAAATATTGGCAGCATTCAATAAAACTATGAAAACAGATATAAAAGAGGCTGATATAAAATCGGATGCAGTTATGAATCATAATAAACAAGATTTAGAAATTGCCGAAGAGGTGATGGTTCAGGGAACTCCTACACTCTTTTTTGACGGCAAGATTGACAAAACCAAAAAATTATATAAAAAGGCTCTATAAAGTATGAAAAAATTAACAATTGCAACGAGAGGTTCACAACTCGCACTTTGGCAATCCAACCATATTAAAGCAGTTTTGGAAGAGCAAAATCCGGGTTTAGAGGTAGAGTTAAATATCATCGTTACAACAGGCGATAAAATAATTGACAGACCTCTGGCGGCCATCGGCGGAAAGGGGCTTTTTTTAAAAGAGTTAGAAGAGGCTATGCTTCGCGGTGAGGCTCAAATCGCTGTGCATTCACTCAAAGATGTTCCGACTGTAATGCCTGAGGGATTGATTTTAGCAGCAATTACCCAGAGAGAAGATTCGAGAGATGCGCTTTTGTCAGAAAAATATGCAGACATAAATTCTCTTCCACAAGGTGGCACTGTCGGTACATCTTCACTTCGCCGCCGCATGCAGATAGAAAAGATTAGACCTGACCTCAAGATTAAAGATTTAAGAGGCAATGTTGACACCAGAATCAGAAAACTCAAAGAGGGCGAATTTGATGCCATTATTTTAGCGGCTGCAGGAATTAACAGACTCGGACTTGTAGAGACTGTTAAGTATGTTTACCCGATTTCATTCGATGAGATGATTCCATCTATGGGGCAGGGTGCCCTCGGAATTGAGGCTGTGAATAATCCGGAAGTTTTAGCGATTGTTGCAAGATTAGAAGACGGGCATAGTAGAATTGAAACTACAATAGAGAGAGATTTTGTGGATATGTTAAATGGCGGTTGTCATGTGCCTATCGGCGTAAATGCTACAGTCTTAGAAAATAATGATGTAGTTATAAAGGCAGTTTTAGGACTTCCAAATGGCACAAAAATTATGGCTGATACAAAAATAGTTTCAAAAGATTTATACAAAACAATTGGAAGAGAAATAGCACAGGAGTTTATAGACAGGGGTGCAAAAGAGTTACTTCAAGAAGCAGAAGACATGATGGTAAACAACTAGAATGCAAAGAACAATCAAGCTCTTAAAAAAAGAGAATGAACTAAGAGTTATAGAGGATGAACTAGATATTTATCTGGAAATAGCCCATTTAGCTTACGCCGAAGTGAAGAAGAAAGACGGCGGTATGGCTCTTTTGTTTACAAATGTGGTAGATAAAAAAAGCGGTACAAAGTTTGAAGAGCCGATTCTTATGAATGTTTTTGGTTCCTACAGAAGATGCGAACTCCTTTTTGGCAGAACAATAGAATCAA
>JAUSKV010000317.1 GCA_030646745.1 Sulfurimonas sp.
TGTTTTCTGTTTTCTGTTTTTGCAAGTGCTGCCGAAGTTATATGAATATCGCTATTTTTACTAAGTTCTATCGCCTCTTTTACTGTATTTGCCGGAGTGATTTTGAGCGTAACACCTAGATGTTTGGCATACGCATTTAAAAGATCATACTCAAAACCTTGCGGACCATCCGTTCCAATATAGTAGGTTGTAGCTGCATTCAGAAGCACTACATTGAGCACTCCCTCTTTTTTAATTTTATCTAGGAGCGAGGAGCTGCTTATAATATCGCTTTTTGTATAAGCGGAGTGTGTAATCCACCCGAAGATAAAAAAGAGTATGGCAAAAAGAGCAAAGAGTGATAAATTTATATTTTTTTTCATAATGTACAGTTTCCTTTTATAGCCTTATGCAAAGATAAAGCGATTAATTCCATTCTTGTACTCATGTGCCAGAACCTTATCATGTACTTTTAAAATCGAATCAACCAAATAAAGACCCAGACCAAAACTGTTTTTGGAAGGATTATCTTTTGTGAATGGCTCAATATAATACTGAAGAGGTTTTGATATACACTCGCCTCTGCTATCAAAAGAGAGTTCACCCTTAGCCATTAAAATCCTTACATGTGCATCTGTAGAATATTTTATTCCGTTATCTATCATATTTTTAATTGCCGTTGTGTAGAGTCTGTAATTAGCAAATATTTTTACACTTGAACTGATATCAACGCTCACACTGCTTCTCTCAACCATTGCCATGTCTATCGCACCAACGATAATATCAACTAATCTATACTCTTTAAAATCTCTCTTGCTGTCAACGCAAGTGAGTTCTTCTATCATCGCAAACTCAGAAACAAGGGACTCCAATCTTCCAAATATGGAACTGAACCTATCTATCTGCTTTTGAGAACTTAGCATTTGGGTTGCAATTGTACCTTTAGCAATCGGTGTTTTCAGTTCATGCATAAGGTTTCTCAAAAAAAGTGTTCGTGATTCCAATATGGAGTTTATCTTTAATTTTGCTGATTCGAGTTCGTTTGCGACAAGCGCTATCTCATCACTTCCGTCTGTCTTAAAAGATATAGTTAAATCTCCGTCTCCAAACCTTGCTATTTTTCTTCTTAGGCGGATAAGCGGTCTGAGCCTCTGTAAAATTAAAAAGAAGGAGATAAATATAATCGCTATAATCGTAGTATATGAGTAGAGAATATTCCAAGGCTTGTATGGGGTTAACTCCTCATCTTCTATAAGGATAGAACCTCTTGAAGATTCAATATAAAAGTATATTTTTCTGCGAAGTTCAATCATTGTCGCTCTTAAACCACTTTCATCATTTTCAAAGCTGAAACCCTTTTTACTAAATATAACTATATCATTTGTGCTCTCAAAACCCTCTCTCTTTAGAACTTCACCTTTCTTAATTACCATTTTTTGTTCTTTACTATCTTTTTCAATACGAAAGTTATATACAGCTAAATTAGCTTCAAGCATAATCTCAGAGCTCTCTCTCTGCTTATGCTCGCGATAAATTTGTGTGATTATTGAATATTTTGTAAAAATATTACTTATATATTGTTGTTTATTTAACTTGTAGAACTCCCAAAAAACCATGCTTACGCTAAGCAGCGTAACCACTAGGGCAAAGAGTACGGTAATTAAAACAGCATGCTTTTGCATTTATAGCTCTGTGACTTTTAAACAAAAGCCTGATGTAAAAAAAATCATATCTATTTAAGAAGCTTGTAGCCTAAACCTCTAACAGACTCTATAAGAGTTTTGTCTCCAAGTTTATTTCTGATTCTGCCGACCATTACATCAATGCTTTTGTTAGATGAATCCTCATTTATTGCATTCACATTGTGTATTAAATCCTCTCTTGAAACCACAAGCCCCTGCTTTGCAATCATGTAGGAGAGTATTCCGAATTCGGCATTTGTAAGGTCTATATTTCTTCCTTTATAGGTGATAACCATGGTTGATTTGTCGCATCTAAAGTCACTTTTTGACTCTTCTTTTGACTCTGACTTTGCTTCATATCTTCTTAAAACTGAATGAATTCTCGCCTCTAACTCTCTTGGGTCATAAGGCTTTGGCAGGTAATCATCGGCGCCGAGTTCAAGTGCTTTTACTTTATCCGTTACATCACTTCTCGCAGAGGAGATGATAATAGGGATATCCTGACGCTCGCGAATCGCTTCGCAAACTTCCAAACCATCCATACCGGGGAGTGTTAAATCTAAAATCACCAAATCAAATGGCTCTAATTTTAAAATACTAACCGCTTTAAAAGGGTCATCTTCCGTCACAACTTTAAAGTCAAACTGCTCAAGATACTCTGTTAGTATCTCTGCCAGTTCCAAATCATCTTCAATCATTAATATTTTTTTCATAGCGTCATTTTAGCAAGATAAGAACTAATAAGGAGTTAACGCGGAGTGAGTTTTTATATATTTCCACATGCCGTGCTTGGCATGTAGAAATATTTTAGGTAAGAATTTTCGCTATATTATAGGCTATAAACGCCAACCCATAGGCAGTGAGTGATGTAAGCACAAAAAGATAAAAGAAATATTTTATTCCACCTGCTTCACGCGTAAAAACAACTGATGCTGCCAAACATGGAAGATAAATCATAATTACAACTATAAAAGAGACCTCTGAAGCAAAAGGAATATTTTTTGATATTGCATCGGCTAAAGAGGAATCTTCTTCTTTCACATCTTTACCCAAAGAGTAAAGTACACCAAGCGTTGAAACAACAACTTCTTTTGCCGCGAGTCCTGTTTGAAGAGCTATACTCATTTTCCAATCAAAACCAAGCGGAATTCTTGGCATGTTGGAGTTCTTTGCATGTTGAATTTCTTGATTTTTTACCAGCGTAACAAATTGCATTGGGCATGTAAAAATATATGACTTTTTGAAATATTTTTAAAAGTCTTTTCTATCATCCTTGTTTATGTAAGAAGTAGAGGCTTACGCTGAGTTTTTATAAAAGTGGAGATTCATTCACTAGGGTGTAAAGCGGGGTGTAAAGTCATATCTGAACCTATAAATATCTTTCTATCGCTAATGCTCCATGAAATATACCTAAAATATCTATAGTTTCTGTATCTTTTATAAAATATGCAATACGATAATGTCCATAAAGTAAAATTCTAATTTCATTATTTGTATCATCCTCATAGGGATAACCGACTTTTGGGAATGTAGCTAATATTTGAGTTTTAGTGAAAATTTCGTTTACAACCTTTTTAGCTATTTTTGGATTATCTTGTGCGATATAGTCGTGAATATCTTTCAGCCAAAAACTTGCTTCATCAGTCCAGTTGATATTTACCATTGTTTGATTCTATGTTCCATCTCTTTGCTTGAAATGGTTTTACCATTTTTCGAATCTTCTAAACCTTTTTTTATCATTCTATCAAATGCAAGTTCTTTAATAATTTCATCATAAGAAGTATCTGTTGGAAGTGAGTTTATGATTTTTTTTGCCATAATTGTAGGTGCAGTCATAGTGAACTCCGTTGTTTAAAATATACAACATTTTAGCAAAATAGTGTATATCTTATCATTAAATAAAACTATGCAACAATTTTAAGTGTGATTAATAAAAAGGTATATCATGTAGCCATGTGCAGTAAGTGAGGAGTTTTTTAAGGTTTGGGGATTGGACTTTAGTCCAATTTGCTCTTATGGGGCTGAAGTCCCATCCCCTATTGAAGTTATTGACATGTGGATTTAGTTCAGTTTCTGAATTTCATGCTCTAAAACACTTTTGCAATCTTCATAAATAATAAAAATGGAGATTCATTCAAAGGGGTGTTTCTGTATTAGATGTCAAACCAAATCTTTCGATGATAAATTTCATTTTATATTTATATTTTTTTTCTTCTGATAGCTCTCTATATATAGTCATAATATTTTTATACATTTCACTAAATGGCTTATCTCCAGAAAAACCTTTAATCCAATCTACAAAATTAAAAATAAGTTCAAAATACTCTCTATCATTAATCATCCATTCTTTGTGATATTTAGTATCAATATTTGATAATATTTCTTCGGTTTGCTTATTCCGTCCTTTATCTGATAACAACTTATTAATTAGTTCTTTTATGTCATCTTTTGAATTAGTCTTTTCTTCAACTTTTTGAGTTTTAAGAGTTTCATAATATTTTTGTAATTCTTGATAATCGTTTAAAACTCTATCAACACCTTGTTTAGTAAATATATCTAGATTTTCTAAAGTACTAATATTGTTTTTAATGTAAATTTTTGCTTTTTCTATAAATAATGTGTCATATTTTGTAAGTTCAGTACCTAATTCTTTTAAAAAATCTTTTATATAAACTTCAAAATTTGATAATCCTACTAGTTGAACTATATCTGTATCAGTAGTATTTAATAGTTCATAAAAATCTTTTACAAAAGAATTATCATCATATTCTAGTTCATATAAATATTTAAAATATGTATCTTGAATCTTTTGATATAAAGCTCTTTGACTTTCTTCTTGCACAATACTCAAATTGAATTTTTCTATTTCTGTTTTAAAGAATTCTAAATCAACTGAATGTTTTTTAATTATTGTTTCAAATGAATTTTTTAAAGTATAAGGAGTTCTTATTTCTAGATTTAAATATGTTAAATCTATTTTATCTTGTATAACACCTTTAAAAATTTCAACTAAGATACCATTCTTTAGCTTCAAATCAATATTTTCTAAATTCAGAACTTCTGCCAAAAGTTCTAATTTCATAATTACTTGTTTCATTAATCTAATATTTAATTTTTTATTATCATCTTTAATTGTACTAAATAATTTTTCTAATAATTCCCAATCTATATAGGATTTATCACTATTTTTTTCTTTTAAAAATCTTATGTTATCTTTTAAATGAGGTTCATATTTCAATGTTACATCAATTATTTTTTCTGTATATTTATCAAATATCTCTTGATTATTTGTTTGTGTAGTAAAAAATCTTTCTACTAATTTACCATCTTTATTCTTTCGAATATGCTTTTTATGATTTAATTCATCCTGAGTTTTGAGCATATCATTATTATTTATTAGTACAACTTTACAATTGTGTTGTTCTTTAAGCTCTGAAATAAATCCTAATATTTCTGATAAACTTAAATTTGAAGATATTCTTTCGAAATCATCAAAACATACTACGATATTTTTAAAATCATCTTTTTCAAAATTACTTGCAATTAATGAAACATCTACTCCCCATTTAGATTCTATAACTTTTCCTATAATAGGATTATTTTTTATAAAATTACTTATTTTGTTACTATCATATATTTTTAAAACAATTTGTTTTTTTATATCTTCTAATGAATTTATACCAAATAAGGAAATATTTACAAATTTTGTATCACCTAGTTTATGTGTTATATAATAGTTCCAAAAAAATGTTTTACCAATTCCCCAACTTCCTTGAAAACTTATTGCTATGCCTTCTTCATTTTTTAAATCTAATAGAGTATCTAATTGTTTAATTAGTATTTCAACTTCTTTACTGGTGTAATTCACTTTGATTTCCTTGCTTATATTTTTAAAAAACTTCTTAAACATACACCCCCTACGAGTAAATCTTCACTTCTACTTTTGACAACTTTGAGTAAAATATTATTACTTTGGCTGTTAAATTTAGTTGAGTATTGTATCGTAAAAAAAGGCTAAAATAATTTCCGCATGCCAACTAAACTTCACTACTTCGACAACTCAGAAAAATCTGTCACTTCACTCTAGCACATGCAAAATCTTTACTTATAAATGTATCCTAAATTAAACTACTGCATAATTCGGATTTTAATAATCTCTTGGCATGTGGATTTAGTTCAGTGTCTCAACTTCAGGGGTGCAATTTGCTAGTTGCTTTTCGTTCGCACTAGTTACATTTTTATGTGGCAGAGTGAAAAAACACTCTCTTTTTGACACAAAACTTTACAAGTCTCGGTTCAAAAGGAGTGTCTCTATTTTCACTATTTTTAGGAAAACATTTTCGCTATATTGTACGCGATAAACGCCAACCCATACGCAGTGAGTGATGTAAGCACAAAAAGATAAAAGAAATATTTTATTCCACCTGCTTCACGCGTAAAAACAACTGAAGCTGCCAAACATGGAAGATAAATCATAATCACTACTATAAAAGATACCGCCGAAGCAAAAGGAATGTTTTTAGATATTGCATCCGATAAAGAAGTGTTTTCTTCTTTCACATCTTTCCCTAAAGAGTAGAGCACGCCCAGAGTTGAGACAACAACTTCTTTTGCTGCAAGTCCTGTTTGAAGGGCTATGCTCATCTTCCAATCAAAACCAAGTGGTGCAAAAACAGGTTCCGAGAATTTTCCTATCGTACCCAAATAACTCTGTTCTAAATTTGCCATGGCAAGTTCATTTGCCAAAGCTATTTTTTCATCTTCACTCACAGCCATCTCTATTTTTGTAGCAAATGAATCTTCGAGTTCTTTGGCATGTGGATAGTTGCTTAAAAACCAAATAAGCATAGAAGCCGCCGCTATAAAAGTTCCTGCCTTTTTTAAATACATCAAAATTTTTGATAAAACCGTGTGCCAAATGAGCTTTACTGAAGGAAGTCTGTATTTTGGCATCTCCATAACAAATGGCTCATCCACACCTTTAAAAGCTGTGAGTTTAAGTATTTTAGCTGCGATAAGACCTAGGAGTGCTCCTGAAATATAAATCATAAACAAAATATTCCCCGCCATTTCAGGTGCAAAAAAAGCTCCTGCAAAAAGCACATACACAGGAAGTCTCGCACCACAACTCATAAACCCGATGATAAAAAGAGTAAGAAGTCTATCTCTATCATTCTTCAAAATTCTCGCACTCATGTAGGCTGGAATAGAACATCCAAAGCCCGTTACAAGAGGGATAAAAGATTGTCCATGCAAACCAAATTTATGAAAAAATCCATCGAGGAGAAATGCCACTCTTGACATATAACCCGTGCTCTCCAAAAGAGCAATTCCTATAAAAAGTATCATGATATTTGGCACAAAAAGAACAACCGCACCCACACCCGCGATAATCCCGTCCACTATAAGTGAGCGAATATCATCATTTGGTATTGTCGCACCTATCGTATCTCCAAACCAGCCAAAAAAGCCGTCAATCCAATCCATAGGTATAGAACCTAACTCAAAAGTAATTTGAAATAAACTCCACATAAAAAAGAGGAATATCGGAATTCCTAAAATTGGATGGATTAAAACACTATCTATCTTCTCCGTTAAAGTCTTTTTGGCTTCTTGTTTTTCTTGTTTTAAAACCTCAGCAATTATACCTCTGTTAAATGATGCATACTCCTCAGCAAAAGCTTCTTTAATATCATCGCTGTCATGGTGTAATTCCACATGCCTTGAAGCTTCTATAAGGATTGGCTGTAACTCTGTCCAGATAGGATTATCATGAATTCTTGCATAAGTTTTTTTATTGTTTTTAAGCAGATTTATTGCAACATTTCTGTAAGAATTTATGGCTTCATATTTATGTTTTGTCAAATAATTCACTATAACAGCTATTTCTTCTTCAACTGGCTCGGAAAATATAAGTTTTACTTCTTGAATGTCTGTTTCATATTGCCCAATAACAGCTTCAATAAGCTCTTTTATACCCATTTTTGTAGCAGCGGAAACTTTGACACATGGAATTCCAAGGAGTTGTGACATATACTCAGCGTTAATTTC
>JAUSKV010000330.1 GCA_030646745.1 Sulfurimonas sp.
GTAATGGAACTGGTGCAACCGTAAAAGGTGTAAAACTGGATTTCATAAAAGAATTACTAATACCACTTCCACCTCTTCATATCCAACAAAAAGTCGTCAACTATTTGGATTCTGTTTCCCAAAAAATAGAAAAAGTTAAATCCATTCAAAAAGAAAAAATGGCAAATCTCAAAGCACTAAAAGCTTCCATTTTAGATAGAGCATTTAGGGGAGAATTATAAATGAGTTTGATTCACATAAAATACTTACGAAATAATTTCGCTAACTTAAAATAAAAATTACGAATTTAATTCGTATATAAAGGACTAATAAATTGGCAAGACAAAGAAAATCAAAAATGATAGAAAAAAGTAGTGGATTTTTACTAAATAAAAGATTTGTAGTTTGGACAAATAGTTATAACAATAAATTTGACAAAAAGCAAGATGAATTTTCATATGAAGTGGCAGAACTTTTTGGAGGACTTATAAATTATATTTCTGAAGATAATGAGAATGCTAATTATGATGATGAACATGAAGATAGATTTCATTTGCAAGTTATAAACTATTTAAAAAATAGTAGAGAAACACTTAGCTTTAATGAAATAGAATTTAAAATTGAAGATGATAAAATTTTAACTGATAATGAAGAATATTTTAATTATGGGCAAATAACTATCAATGATTTTAATGGTATTATTAATTTTTCTTCAAATATGATTTTTATAAGACATAGGGAAAATGACACACCTATAAAACACTATATTCTTGAAAGAAAAATCCCAGAAGATAAATATCAAGAAATAGATGGGTTTCTTGTAGATGAAAATAACAATAAAGTAAATTTAAAAATTGTAGATAAAGCTTTTGCCGTAAAAATGTTGGATAGTTTAATTAATTGTAAAGATTGTCTAAATTGTATGGACTGCACCAATTGCGAACATTGTGACAACTCTACTAATTGTGAAAATTGTACCATATGTAAATTTTGTACAAACTGTAAAGATTGTACTGGATGTATTGATTGTGATGATATAAAAAACGGCATATTTGTGATTCCATCCAAATTAATCAAATTAGGATAAGCAACGAATTCGCTAATTTTTTTTAATTGATTTTTTGCTACAATTGACGAAATTATAAAGAAGGGGACTCAAATGGCTGTGAAACATATTAATGAAAACGCAAAAGAAGAAAGCGGTATTTTACTTTCTGGTGCGGATGCAACAAAAGTTTTTTCAATGTTTAGCGACAACAAGTCTTCTAAATATATTCAAGAAAAAACAGACAAATTAAAATCTCTTCTTGATTTTTCTACAAAAAAACCTTTTCCTTCCGCAAGCTAAAAAGCTTTTAATGCCCTCAATAATTAGTCTTAGATATTTCAAGAAGCAAATTTGATAGACTAAAAAAAAGCTTTTCTTGTGAAAATACAGAACTTGAAAGACATATTAAACAGTATGCTTTCAATCATCAAAAAGAAGGCTTATTCCAAACATATTTTTATGTAGATGATAATGACAATTTTTTAGGTTATATTTCTGTGTCTGTTGCTACTATTGAAAGAGCTACAATAGAAGATGAACTCGATATATCTTCCTCTATAAAATATTCTATTCCTGCTATAAAAATCACTAGATTATGTGTATTTGATACTTTTTGTCATAAAGGTGTGGGAAGTATTTTAATGACTTTTGCCAATATTTTAGCAGTAGTGTAACAAAAGAAAATTGGCTGTAGAGCTTTGATAGTTGATAGCAAGCCAGAAGCAGTTGAATTTTATAAATATTTTGGGTTTATAGAAATTGATAAAGAAGAAAACAGCGATACAATGTTTATGGTTTTTGATATACCAAAACCAAGTGAAATTGATAAAATTGTTGATGATATGGTAGAGTTTTGTAAAATATTTAAGCAAGATGATTTAATAGCTATTTTAAAGTAATTGTATTCTCGGTGGTTGCATTTTTTTCATATTTGATAAAAGCTCTATCTATTTTTAGATTACTTCACACCAACTCGCAATGCCAGTCATTGCAAGAAAAAATGACTAATCAATCTAAGTTGTAAGAGAAAATTTCCACATGCCATGGCATGCGGAAATAAAAAAAAGTTAGTGTAAAAAATGTCTCACTTCTGAAAAATAAAGGCTCATGCCAAACTCATTAGCGGCATCTATAATCTCATCATCTCGGATGCTTCCACCCGGTTCTATCACAGATTTTACACCCGCAGCAGCAGCCGCATCGATGCTATCGCGAAATGGAAAAAATGCTTCAGATGCGAGTGCGGCACCTGTTACATCCAGACCCATCTCTTTTGCTTTTTTGAGTGCGCATTGGCTTGCATCCACACGGCTTGTCATTCCCATTCCAACGGCTACCATGGCTGAGTTTTTCACATAAACTACACAGTTTGATTTTGTGAGACTTGCTACTTTGTATGCAATTTCCATGTCTTTGAGCTCTTGCTCGCTTGCACCATTTTTACTGACAAGTTTTGCATTTTTTACTTCATCTGCACCAACTTTGTCTGCATCTTGATAAACAAAACCGCCATCAATATGTTTAAAATCTTTTACATCGTTTGCAAGAACTAGCTTGTCTGAACCCATCTCAAAAAGTTTAATTCTTTTTTTGGCAGCAAAAACTTCTTGTGCCTCTTCGGTAATTCTGCCAGCTATAATAACCTCTAAAAATATCTCATTCATTTTAAGTGCTAACTCTTTGTTTACAACACCATTCACAGCCACTACTCCGCCAAAAGCAGAAACAGGGTCACATTTGAGTGCTTCTTCGTATGCTTCAAGGAGTGTCTCTTTGATAGCGAACCCACACGGATTTCCATGTTTTGTGATACAAACAGCATTCTCATTCCCAAATGCAGATGCGATTTTAACCGCTCCGCTTAAGTCATTTAAATTATTAAAACTTGCCTCGCCTTTGAGTGTTTTGAAATTGTCTGAGTAGTGCTTGTCAAATTCATACAAAGCACCTTTTTGGTGAGGATTTTCACCATAACGCGTGTCCATAACTTTATTTCCAACTATAAACTGCTTTTCACCGAAACCACCGTTAAAACGAGAGTTCATGTAGTTTGCTATCATGCTGTCATACGCCGCAGTATGTTCATACGCTTTTATCATAAAGTTACGGCGAAATTCGACTGTATTTTTTTCGTTTTCAATCGCATCAATTACAGAATCGTAATCTTTTACATCCGTAACAATAATCACGCTGTCAAAGTTTTTTGCAGCAGAGCGAACCATAGCAGGTCCACCGATGTCGATGTTTTCTATAATCTCTTCAAAATCATCCGTCTTTTCTATTGTTGCTTTAAACGGGTAAAGGTTTACACACACCAAATCAATCGCTTCAACGCCCAGCTCTTTAGCTTGGTCTAAGTGCGACTGTTTGTCACGGCGATGTAAAATGCCTCCATGCACAAAGGGGTTGAGTGTTTTAACACGCCCTTCAAAACACTCAGGAAATTTTGTAATTTCATCTATTTCAATAGCGTTTAAACCACTCTCTATCAATATCTTATAAGTTCCGCCCGTTGAGATAATCTCATATCCATTTTTTACGAGTGATTTACAAAAATCAACCACTCCGCTCTTATCGCTAACACTTACTAATGCTCTTTTTGCCAAATTGTTCTCCTTTTTTTTAAAGCAAAGCTTCATAAAAATTCCTCTCACTAAAGCTTTGCCTTGTAGCAAGAACAGCTTAGAAGAATTAAATTGTGGAATTTTAGCCTAAAAGAGATTATGAAACTATGAAGGCTTAGCC
>JAUSKV010000339.1 GCA_030646745.1 Sulfurimonas sp.
GCACGGCCTCTAAAACAGCTTGAATAATCTCATCCGTTGTGATGCCCTCAGCTTCAGCCTCATAACTTAAAACAATGCGGTGACGCATAAGCTCTTTTGCAACAAACGCCACATCCACAGGCGTTACAAAATCTTTTCCACGCAAGAATGCCATAGCCTTTACCGCTTTAAACATGTCTATACTTACCCTCGGAGAGGCACCAAACTGTATAAAGTTTTTGAGTCTCTCAAGCCCGTAATCACTCGGATTTCTGGTTGCGTTTACAAGTTCTATCATGTACTCTTCAACTTCACTGTCCACATGTACGGCTTTGATAGCTTTTTTTAACTCTATCAACTCTTCATGCGACAGGACTGCATGTATCTCTTCAAAATTACCGCTTGAGATGCGTCTTGCAATTTCAAGCTCTTCTGCTTTTGTGTTGTAATCCACCAAAAGTTTGAGCATAAAACGGTCTAGCTGCGCCTCAGGAAGCTGGTAAACGCCCTCTTGCTCCACGGGATTCTGCGTCGCCATAACAAAAAACGGAAGATCTAATTTAAAAGTCGTGTCGCCCAAAGTTACCTGTTTTTCCTGCATAACTTCAAGCAGAGCCGACTGAACTTTTGCAGGAGAGCGGTTAATCTCATCTGCTAAAAGCAGGTTTGTAAAAATAGGACCTTTTTTGATTTTAAAACTGTTGTTCTGAGGGTCGTAAATCTCCGCACCCAGAATGTCTGAGGGAAGCAAATCGGGAGTGAATTGCGCTCTTTTAAAGTTTAATCCCAATGATTTTGCCAACGCATTTACGGTCGTAGTTTTTGCAAGCCCCGGAACACCCTCAATAAGAATATGCCCCTCACACAAAAGCGCAATCAAAAGAGAATCAATCATCTTCTCCTGCCCCACAACTACCTTCGCAACCTCTTTCTTTATCTCTTGAATTTTAGAAATCATATAAATATTACCTTGTTTTTAAAGTGAAAAAGTATAGCAAAGAGGGGGTTAATGGTTGATAAATATTTGATAGTTTTTTGACATGTGGGATTTAGGAAACGATGGTAAATCAACATTTCCTTTTAGTTTTTATTTTTTATTTTTTCAAAAATTGATGCAAACTTTTCGAGTTGGTCTAATCCTATATTTTTATCTCCGCTTTTGTCTCCATAGATGCTGTGGACTGGATTGTCGAAGATTTTTTCTAGTGATATTGTAAGTAGTCCTAGCAAGTCTTCTTTTTTCATATTAAGTTCATTGGTAAGTTGAGAATAATTATTAAATAATGTAATTGCAGAAATTCTTCTAAATTCGTATTCTTCATAAAGTTTATGTGATTTAGAATATTCATAGTTAATTTCAATACCATTACTTGCCAAAAATCTAATTTATTCATTTCACCAATCAACTCAGCAACTGAAGCAGTCTTATATAAATAAATATTCACAAACTCTGTATTAAATGCTATAAGTGCTACAATAGTTCCAAGGAAAAATACAAATCTTAGAAATGACTGAAATCCTAGTCTTTTTGATTTATTTTGAAGTTGGATAGATAATTCATAAGCAATATGTCCTTCTTTAGCTCGTTTTGGCTCTGTAACTTCATCACTAATTAATTGCTTACTATTTGTCGCTTCATCAAAAAGAACTTTTGTTTGCATAAGCATTTTATTTATTTCTATTTGAGAATCGGAACTTTGTAAATCTGTTATGCTTTTTTTGATTTCATCAATTTGAGTTAAATATCTTTTATCATTTTGTTCGTTTTTTATGATAATTTCATTGAGTGGTTTTTGTTCTTCTTCTAAAATTTCAATTCGTTTCTTAAAGTCTTGAATCTCATTATAAGGACCTTCAATCTTGTCAACTTTTGATGCTTCATTTTCAGTCTCTACATGAATAAGAGTTCCCATATATTCATACATTTTTTTATTGTTAGCAATAAAATTTTCTCGTCTTTGTTGTAAGTCTGAGCGTTCAATAAATGCTTCCATTGAAATTTTATAAGGAGAAAATTGATTTTCTACATTTAATATTTCCCCTTGGTTATCCATTGTTGAGATAAAGGAAAAATCGAATGTTCGGAAAAAATTTAATACTGATCGAATTTCATTTAAAGTATCAGTAGATATTTGATAATCCGCAAGCCTTTTTTGTAAAAGCTCAAAGTTGTCTTTTATGTACTGAATATCATTTAATATCTTTTTACTCAACTCTTCATTCGTCATCACTATTTCCTTGTTGATAAATTTTCATCCCCTCGATATAAGCGAAATCTTTTATATTATATGTCCATAACGGTAAATCATAAATCAAACAAGATGCAGCAATAAGGGCATCGGGGAGTTTGAGGGAATGGGAAAGTGAATAACGAAGTAGCAGTATTTTAGCAAGATTGAAACATTCGGTTGAGTATTCTACATGCCCGAATGATTCCATGAGAAGAAGAGCCTCTTTTTGTTCTCGTCTGTTGCGAACACCTTGTAATATTTCAAGTTCTACAACAGGATTAATCAAAATCTCTTTGTTCGATAAATCAATTTTACTATTATCACGCAAATAATCTATGATGATACAAGTATCGATTAAGAGTGCCATTATCGCTTCCACGCATTGCTACGAAGCTCTTTTGCAAAGGCTACAACATCATCCACATCCGAAAAAGGCTCAATTTCTTTTTCATCTTCACCGACTAACAATAACAATTCATCGATATTATGAGAAGGTTTGAGTATATGCTCTTTATAGTTGAGTTTTTTATAAATGAGCTTTCCCTCTTCTATAGGCGATTGCATCTGTTTAAATTTTTCGTACATTTCGATATTTATAAGTGCTGCAACTGGGCGACCATGCTTTTGAATCACTATCTCTTCACCGGCCAACTCAGCTAAATTGATATATTTAGAGAGATGCGCTTTGGTCTCGGCAATGTTCACTTTGGTCATAATTCAGCCTTTTTGGTTAATATGACTATATTGTACTATAAAATAGTCATAATTTAAAATTTATATCTCAACCCTACATCATACAAAAGTCCAATCATTGGATGCGGTGAAAGACTATTGCTCCATTATTGTTGATAAATTTTTGATTGTTTTTTGGCATGTGAAACTTTGGAGGAGATGAAAAATCTAACTTACTTGTCTTCCCATTTAATTTTGTTGTTATCACATACTCAATTCACTCTGCTCCGCATTGTTCGCATACTTCAGCTAGAACATGGTGTACCACAACAACAGCAAAACCCCTATTTATTGAATAACAATAAAACCAACTTTTTGATTTTCATGGCAGCCATTACACACATTTTTTATAGTATCAAAAGCAGTATTGATTTTTGTTTTATCTCTACTATTGAGAACATCTGAAAATTCTGAATATACACTTTTTAGAAAAAAATCATCTGCTGATTCTTTGCGTGCAGGTCTTCGTACTACACCGTTATCGATTGTTGTTTTAATTTTATTCCAATGATAAAGTGCCAAATCATATTCGCCTTTGTCAATAGCTTTTTTTGTAGCTTCATACCTATATCCAACTTCCATCATTGCTGTATCAAAACCACGAAATTGCTTTTGAATTTCTTGAAATTTTGCCTTATCTTCTTGAATATTCATAAGCCATTCAGATGAAGTAGAATAAGAAGCTCCAAACATATTCATCCAGACTAAAACACTTAATACTACAATTTTCATTACAAAATTCCTCCTATCATTAATAAACCAATCAACAACAATAAAATTGAAACGATATATCGGATAAACTCTACTGTAATCTTTTTTAATATTTTCGCTCCAAAATAAGAGCCAACAAAAGCACTTATAGTTGCACTTATGACTACTATCCAATCGATTGAAACAGCATTTGAGCCTATCGTATTGCCATAGACTAAAAGTCTGCTTGAATCAACCATGACCGCGACCATTACGCCACTTGCGACAAAAGCTTCTTTACTCAGACCGATTTTAATCAAAAACATACTTCTAAATGCTCCTTGATGCCCAGATAAACCACCAAAAAATCCACTTATCATACCTCCTATTGGAAGATATTTTTTATCTACACTCATTGAGGCAAATTTTGGCAAAAGTTCCAAAATCACAAATACAACGATTACGATTCCTACTACAAATTTAATAGGTATAACTGTTGCACTCAGTCCAAATAATTCGTATTCAAAAGCAAAGGATGCACGCATCAAATATTCTAAAAACAGAGCTCCGATAAATGCAAATACAACCGCAGGAATTCCAAATTTTAGCAACACCGTTTTATCCGCTTCTCTACCAAGTAAGCCCACTTTAAAAATGTTGTTCGCAAAATGAACAATCGCAGTCATGGCAATCGCTACATCAATTGGTAAAAAAAGAGCCACAAACGGCATAAGCAGTGTACCGAGTCCAAAGCCTGAAAACAGAGTTAAAAATGAAGCAATCAATGCTACAAACGAAATCACAAAAATTTCCATAATCTTTCCTAATCTATTCAATTTGTTTTATAATATCATAACTCCACTGTATCAAAAGATAATTACACTTTTATGACAATAAACTATATCTCCAACCCCAAAACCTTTTCTATCCCCTCTTTTTTTATCATTTCATTTAGCTTGATTGCGATGCTTTCTTTGGCTATATTGTAGCCCTGCGTTGATTGCCCTGTAATATTTAGCTTGTTGCTTCCTATAATTGCACCGCTGCTCTCTTTTATGGTGATTTGAATTGCACATCTTGCTAGGCTGAAGCCGTAGGATGAGGCTTGTTCTGTTTTTGATGTAATATAAATTTTAAAATGGTTTTTTCCGCCACTCTCTTTTATGGTCAGTTTTTTTGCGCTTAACCCTTTTTGGATGGGTGCTTTTAGGTTTTGTGACTCTTTGTCGCTCTCAACGCTAAATGTTATAGAACTTAGCAGCTTTTCATATCGCTCATCAACTTCTTGTATTTTTTTTATATATTTTGAACCGTCAAATCCCTCATTAAGTACACCCATAACGGTAACTATATTTGGAACATCCTGCAGTAAATTTTTCTGCTCTTTATAACTGCCCAGCTCTTTGAGAGCGTTTGAAGTTGCTCTTGTTTGTGTAAGAGTTATTTTTTGCTCCAGCTCTTTTTTTAGGCTTTCAAAGAGTTTTTTCTTCTCAGATTTGACCAACACAATGAACTTTTTAAATCCAATCTCCTCGACTTCAACAACTTCATAGTTACTGATGCGAATCTTTTTAACATCACTTTTTACTTCATTTGTACTCGTTGTTTGAGAACTTTCAATATCGCCCTCTTGGACAATGCTTTTTGTCTTAAACTCCGATGAGATTGAGACGCTCAGAGTAGAAGCCATGGCACTCAAAGCAACTGCCACCGCCTCCGCTTTGCTCTCTCCCTCACCCATAGAATACATGGTGGATGCGTTTGTTTTTGCAGGATTTTTGTACCACTCAGGCAACTCTTTTTTGCTTGCTACCACGGATTGTTTTTGA
The DNA here is from genome assembly GCA_030646745.1 of Sulfurimonas sp. Classification (GTDB taxonomy): domain Bacteria; phylum Campylobacterota; class Campylobacteria; order Campylobacterales; family Sulfurimonadaceae; genus Sulfurimonas. The sequence goes on from JAUSKV010000339.1 coordinate 5,462, forward strand.
CTCGTACATGCCGAGAAAAGTAATAAGATTGTAAAGAGAGTTATAAAATATTTCATCAAGCTATCTTGCCATCTGCTCTTGTGATTTGTTCTGATTTGTTATCATCGAACCTATTCTATTATAGGCTGTACTTACCTCTTCAATCGGCTCTACCATCAAAGCATCAGCCATTTTATAATACTCCTGAGCTTTTATGTAGTCACCCTGCGCCTCTTTGACCACTCCAAGATTGTAAAAAGCCACCAAACTCTTTCTGCCGGTTGAATCCACCAACTCCATCAGCAGTTTTTCGGCTTTATCATATCTATTTTGTTTAATATATTCTAAGGAGCTCTCTAAAAGTTTTTCCTGATCCTTATTGTAATCCAAATCTGCATCTTCGAGTAAAACAACATCAAAGTAGCGGTAATGCGGTGTAAGTTTGTATGTAAAACTTTGAGAAATTTCATTTGCCAAACTTTGTGCTGCTATCTCAGTTGACGGTATAGCTCTATAGTCATCGATGCAGTGTCTATATTCGGCTGCTCTTGCCATTGTATCGGCATAAATAATATCGCCCTTTGCTATATCAATCATTCGTATTTGGGCTGAGAGACCGACAACTCGCATGTTGCAGCCTACATTATAGTAAACCAACTCACTGCATTTTTTATCTGCGCATTTTGAGCGACTTTCATAATAAAAGGAATCGCTTGAAGTAACCTGTCCGACATCTCCGGAGATAATCGCCTGTGCGCCTATAAGATTACCCACTTCAACCGCATCACTAGGCTCTACCAAACCGCTGTTTTGAATTTTTTGTTCTCTTATAACCTTATCAATATCACTTCTGCTTACTAATGTAAAAAAAGTTTGATTATCAATTCTTTGATTTGCAAGATTCGCCTCTATCTTTGAGCCAAGCCCTACAAAATCGTTTTTAAACTCTGTTATTGCGATTTTTTTTGTGCTTGTCGCTCTGTCTATCTCCGCAGGAACAAGGGCTTTTACACTGATTTTTTGCGCACAACCGCTTAAGATGAGTGCAACTATAAACGATGAAAATAAAAAGAGAGATTTATACATTCTAATTCCTGCAAATATTTTAATCATTCTAGTTAAAAAGTAGTTAATTCACTATTAATAGACTTGAAACCTCTTTAGCTTTTTTAAGAGAAGTTATCTCTTTTGTCTCAATTTTGAAAATTATATCGCTATATTTTTTGGAGTCTTTAAGAGCCAGCAACATGCAGAGCTCTTCTAATGATTTTGTATCTCTGACTTTATTCAAAAACTCTTCACCTTTAACATGTGG
>JAUSKV010000352.1 GCA_030646745.1 Sulfurimonas sp.
CAGAGTGCCCCACCGATTAAACTATCTCTTGCCATAGATTCCTCACTTAATTATCTTTAGTGAAGCTGTTGCATTTTCTGTTCTTGCTAGAACATTTTTAAAAAATGTTACTCTTTCAAATCATAAAACTTATCAAACTTATTTCTGTATTAGAGTTCTTGCAAATTTTTTACAACAAATGCCCCATAAATTCTTTTTTTGTTTTGAGGTACTCTTCGTTATAGCAATTTTTTGGGGTAATCGCTGATATTCTTTCAATTATTTCGATTCCACTTTGCTCTAAAAAAGCGATTTTTTCAGGATTGTTTGTGATTATTTTAGCTTTTGTGACGCCTAAATCTTTTAATATAAAGGAAATAGCACTGTATTCTCTCTCATCTTCTTTGAATCCAAGTTGCAAATTTGCTTCAATAGTGTTACAGCCATTATCTTGAAGATTATAAGCATTGACTTTATTGACAAGTCCTATATTTCTTCCCTCTTGTCTGTGGTAAACAACAAGTCCACCCTCTTTTGCTATGAGCTCGAGTGCTAAATGGAGTTGATTGTTGCAGTCACATTTGAGACTCCCTAGGGTGTCACCTGTGAGACACTCAGAGTGTATTCTAAATAGTGGGATTTCTAACTTAAAAAAATCTAAACTCATAATCGCTAAATGTTCTTGGGAGCCATCTTTGTAAGCTTTTATTTTAAACTTTCCATATCTTGTAGGTAAATTTGCTATGTTAGAACTTTCTATCATTTTATTTTCCATTTATATGAACTTTTTATATATATAACTAAAACAAAACAAAATAAGTGTTACTAAAACTATAGTAGCTCCACTCGGCAAAGAGATATAAAACGAGATAGTAAGTCCAATGATTACGCTACAAACAGCGATACTTAAAGCAATAATCCAAGTAGTAAAAAAACTCTTTTTGAATAATATAGCACTTGATACCGGTATAATCATCAATGCTCCAATCAACAATGCTCCAATAATTTTTATGGAAAGACCAATCATAATAGCAACCAAGGAGACAAATAATAAATTTAAAAATTTAACATTGATTCCACTTGTGTATGCCAACTCTTCATCAAATGAGATGAGAAGAAGTTTTTGATAATAGTGCCAAACAAGCAAGAGAGAAACAAAGGCAAAAACCAAAATTGTAAGTATGTCCTCATCACTAACAGCGACGATTGAACCAAACAGATAGTCAAATAAAGAGCTATTGAATGAGTTTGACAACGATACAACTATGATTGCCATAGCCAATGAACCGGATAAAAAAATAGATAAAATAGAGTCCGAATACAACTCTTTATAATTTCGGATATATTCAATGATGAGAGAGACACCTAAGGCTACGACAATGGCACTAAAGATTGTAGATATATGGAGTAAAAAACCGATAGCAACGCCTAATAGCGACACATGAGCGAGGGTGTCTGAAAGCATTGCATATCTTTTTACAACAACAAAAATCCCAAATGTAGAAGCTAATATAGCTACTATTACACCAGCTATCATAGCGTTTATCATAAATGCGTATTCAAAAATTTCCATTATGAGAGCACCTTGTTAATATGAAAAACTTTGTTGACATCATTTTTAAGTCGTCCTAAATCATGCGTTACAAAGATAACAGTAAGTTTTTTGCTTTGATTTAATTCTCGAAGCAGTGTATAAAAAGTTTCTTGAGAATTTTCGTCTATCCCTGCATTTGGCTCATCTAAAATGAGTACTTCAGGTTGATTAACGAGAGCTCTTGTTATCATCGCTCTTTGTCTTTGTCCACCTGAGAGAGACCCAATCTGATAATCTTTTATATCTGAAATAGCAAATTTTTCCATAAGATACTCCATGTATTCTCTCTCTTGTTCTGAACTTTTTGTAAACAAAGAGGTTTTATGAGCAAATCCTAAATTAATTATTTCGTGAACTGTAGCTGGAAAATTTGTATCAATTTGCACACTGTTTTGTGCGACATACCCTATTTTATAAAAATCTTTAAACTTATCTTGAGGCGTAGAAAAAAGAGAAATCTCTCCACTCTCTTTTTTCAATAGTTTTAAAATGAGTTTGAGTAATGTACTTTTTCCTCCGCCATTAGGTCCTATAATCGCGACATAATCACCTCTTTCAATATCAAGAGAAATAGTACTGAGGATGTTTTTGTAGCCTACATTTTTGAGTTCAATAATCTTTTCCACTAAATTATTTACAACCCATCGCAAATTTTAGTTTATTGAGATTTTCTTCCATAATGTGCAGATATCCTATCCCTTGCTCATTCTCTTGGGCGGATATATTTTCAGCAGGTCTGAGAGAATCTATTTTTACATGTGCCTCTTGTGCTATAGTTTGTGCAACTTTTGGACTAGCAAACTCTTCAAAAAATACTGTATTTATCCCCTCTTTTTTGGCGATTTTTATAAGTTCTGCAATCTGTTTTGCTGATGGTTTACTTTCAGGAGTCATACCGGAGATGCTGTATTGCTTTACACTATAATCATCTGCAAAATATCCAAAAGCATCGTGATTCACTAGAATCTTTTTGTTGGCACAAGTTTGCATAGAAATATCATATTTTAATTTGAGAGAATTTACTTTTTCAAGAAAATTTTCTCTGTTTTTTTCATAATACTCTTTGTTTTGAGGATCTTTTTCGATGATTAGTTTAGAAATAGTATTTGTCATTATTATATAGTTATTTAAACTTACCCAATAGTGTGGGTCTATATTTTCACCTTTATGGTCACCTTTAGAATGCTCATGCCCATGAGTTTCTTCCTCCTCTGCTTCTCTTAGTTTGACATACTTACTCATATCAAAAACTTTATCTTCAATCTTCAAGGAGTGAATAATTTTATCTTTCCAAGGCTCCATCGCATCACTACTCACGATAAAAATATCACTTTTTGAGAGTTTTACCATATCGTTTGGAGTAGGATCAAATCCATGTGCCTCTACACCAAAAGGTATCAGATTATTTAACTCAACTTTCTTTCCTCCTATCTCTTTTACAATGCTATATAGGGGATAAATTGTGGTAGTTACTTTAAGTTCAGCAACCGCACTGACACCACACACTAAAAGAGCAGAAGCTACGATTTTTTTCAACATTTTGATTCCTTTTTTGTTTTTATGCAACTGAGTCGCATTTGATAGAATAATAAACGAATCCTTCTTAAATACGACTTAGTCGCATTACTTCTCTATAGATTCTTTGCTATGTAAAAGTGCTCTTTTTTTGTTACAATAAAATTGCAATATGAAAAAATAAAGATAATAACAAAAATGACAAAACCAAAATACACAAATCACTACCACAAACAAAAGCGTAGGTTCATAAATTTATGAGAAAAGATAAGTTAAAATCACATCTTTTAAATAAATACAAAGTTCCACATGCCATAAAAAATAAAGGATATAAATTATGAATAAAATTACTATTTGGCACAACCCGCAATGTTCAAAATCTCGTGCTGCTTTGGAAATATTGGAACAAACAAATTCAAAAGTTGAAGTTATAAAATACTTAGAAGCTACTCCAAATGAGCAAGAAATAAAAGATGTTCTAAAACTTTTAAATATTTTACCTAGAGATTTAATGCGTACAAATGAAGAACTTTATAAAGAGTTAAAACTTCAAGAAGAGACGAGTAATGATGCGCTCATATCTGCAATGGCAGAAAATCCAAAGCTCATAGAAAGACCTATTCTCATAAAAAATGGATGTGCAATAATTGGTCGTCCAACAGAACGAATTGCTGAGTTTTTAGCCTAATTCCCAATGTCCTCATTGGGAATACATACAACAATCGCCATGGATTTCTGACAAATTAACTGAAGTACACACTCCCAAGCTGGAGCTTGGGAGCGAGAAAAAATTGTGGATATTTTCTTTAATTGCTTAGGTTTTTATATGCGTTCCCATCGAGACGATGGGAACGAGTTAAAGTATGAAGATCACTTAATGCCAAGTAGTTTTTAGAAGAAAATGCGATGATATCTGTGATTTTCTTGCACCTAAAACACTTTTGGGTATCTAGCAATAAATATAATGGTGCGATGATATTTAAATTTGGCATCCATCGTTCTATTCCAAATTTAGCATTGTATACATCTGTGTACCATAGCTTTAATTCTTTGTCCCATTTCGCACCATATTCTTTTGCTTCGTCTTTTTCATCATATGATATATTTAAATAAATTTGATTAATCATGTTATCTACCTCTTGATATAATTCTTTATTCAATAAATACTATATCACATATAGACTAAGTATTTTACTCGTTCTACTTCCCCAAAAATGAATGCGTTCTTATATGTACATTGCTTGTTCCACCTTTCCCAAGGTGGAACGAGGAACTATCTCTTGCCATAGACTCCTCACTTAATTATCTTTAGTGAAGCTATTGTATTTTTTATTTTTGCTACAAAATTGTCATGCCAAATCATCTCCTAGAACAAAACTTGCAATGTAACTTTTAAATTTAGGTTTCAAAAGGATTCACATGTATCAACTTACTGCAATATTTAACAAAATCTGTCTTAATGATGTCTTACATGACCTCTGCGAACGCAAAATCGAGGGCATAACAGTTATCGATGTTATAGGTAAAGGCGGCATTGGTTTTATCGAAGAGGGAGGAACTCCAGACCTCGACCCGAAAGTAAAAATTGAAATCATTCTCTCAAACGATGAATACAAAGAGAGTGCAAAAGAGGCAATCCGAGCTAACACACAAGATTTAGGGCATGGAGCAGGAAAAATATGGGTGATACAAGTGCTAGAAGTAGAGCGAATCCGAACAGGAGAAAAAAACGAAGCAGCACTTACACAATCGCACATAAGCAAAAAGATGGGTTCGAGTGAAAGTTATTTCACAACAATAGACACTCCCGCGAGTTAACTATTCTTTCAAAACCGATGGTTTACACTCTTTGCTGAGTGCTTGCTTTCGGTAGATAATAGTTAAAACTGATAAGTAAACTTAAAACCTCCGATTGTGTCTATTTCATTTTTTCCTTGAATATAAGAGGGCTGTGATTGATAGAAAAATGTTAATTTTTGACCCTCATAGTATAAACTGGCTCCCGTATAAAGGGCAGCGCTAAATCCACTTTTATTAACCTGATAGCCCTCTTTTTTGCTTCTATCTAAGATGTAAGAGTACCCCAACAGTTCACCATTTATCCCGACATCACAAGACCAACCAATGCCCTCATGTTTTTTGTACGATTGCAACAGTGAGGCCTCTTCTTTAAGATAGGGGTAATTAACATTAAAATTCTCTATGTAATTTTCACCAAAGCGAAAAATTGTTCCGGCAAAAGCATCTGTTATAAAATTACCGGCCTGAATACCGAAATGTGTAAATAAGTCTGCATTTAATCCATTTGAATAATGGTATTGCCAACTTTTTTGACCTCGACGCAAAAGTACATTCATTGTCAATTCTGTCCCTATTTGTGTGCCCCAGCCTTTTGGTTCTGTATTGCCGATTATTTTATGCGTTGTAATTTGTAGCCACTCTGCACCGGACTCTTCTCCGACAACACCCAGTTCTATGCGTCGTTCTTCAAAACTCGTACTGTCCCATTCAAACAGATACGATGCTAATGCTAAATATCCGGCATATGCCATATCATTATATTGCGGTGTAGATATTCGTGTATCAGTGGGAGTCATAATTATCTGTGTCAAACTCATTCCGGCATTATGCTGTCGTGATTCATCCATTGTAACAGGAGGAATAGCATTGGCAATATCAAACATAAGAGTGCTGTAACCGTTTGAAATGTTATTTTCTTTATTCTCAAATGTGTTGTCTAACCAACTGACACCGATACCGTTTGTAAAATGGCGATCCCTCCCGGCAAAGACATCGTTGTACCACAAAAATGAAAACTGGTCAGCATCCAGAATTTGTACAGATAAAAGCAGTAGTAATTTATATTTCATCTAAAACTACTTTT
>JAUSKV010000354.1 GCA_030646745.1 Sulfurimonas sp.
AGTTTTTGCTTCTTACAAGTTTATTTATCATCTCATCCGAGATTGTCTCTTTGGTTTTATAGTGCGATGCAAAAAGTTTTAAAACAGCAGGTTCATACGCAAAGTTTTCTAAAAGTTGCGATGGAAACTCAACCGCATCCCACTCCACGCCATGTACTCCGCTTACTCCACTCTCATTTACGCTGCTTAAAAGATGGTGAATAGTGTGTCCCATCTCATGGAAGAGTGTTACAACATCATCATGTCTTAAAAGTGATGGAGCAGTTTTTGAAGAACTTGGAAAGTTGCAAACAATGAATGCCGAAGCCAACTGCTCGTTCCCTTTTTCATCAAGGCAGTGCGCTTGCCAGTTGTGCATCCATGCTCCGCCCTGTTTATTTTTTCGAGCTTCTAAGTCTAAATAAAGTCTTGCTGTTAATTTGTTTTTTATATATAAATCATAACTGCTTGCTTTTTCGTCCCAGAGAGTCTCATCAACTTTTTTAAAACTTATGCCAAAAAGTTTATTGAGAAACTCAAACATCCCCTTAACTACGCTCTTTTGCTCAAAATAGGGACGGTAAAGCTCTTCATCCAAATCATATTGCTCTCTTTTTAAAAGCTCACTATAATAAGCTACATCATAACTCTCAAGCGGTTCATTAGACATCTTTTGGAGTGTTTTTAACTCCGCATGTGCCTGATTTTTAGATTTTTCTACAAGTTTTTTTAAAAACATTAATACACTCTGCTCATCCTGCGCCATTTTGCTCGCGAGTGAGTATGCAGAGTAGTTTTCAAATCCTAAAAGCTGGCTCATCTCATGTTTGAGTGATAAAAGCTCATCAATTATTTTGGCATTTTGCGGTGAACGGGTTACATATGCCTTATATAATTCTTCTCTAATTTCTCTGTTTTTTCCGTAAGTCATGTAGGCGATATAGGAGGGCATTTGAAGAGTAAATTTATATTTAGTTACTCCATCCACCTTAAATTTTGCACTCTCTATTTCACTTTTCGGCAAGCCTTCGATATCTTTTTCATCCTCTATAATATACTCATAAGCGTTGGTTGCGTCAAGCAAGTTTTGCGAGAAGCTGTTTGAGAGTTCACTCTTTTTTATCTGAATCTCTTGAAGTCGCTCTTTGATTTTTTCATCCAAATGCGCCCCGCTTAACTCAAAATTGAGAATATTAAGTTCTAAGACTCTTTTTTGCTCCACATTGAGAGAGGCTTTTTCTTTTGCCTCTATCTCTTTATAAGCCCTGTAAATATCTATATTTTGAGAGAGTTTTGTAGAGTACTCTGTGATAATCGGCAGAGATTCAGTATAAACTTTCTGTGTCTCCACAGAGTTGTTTACAGAGTTTATATGCGTGAGCGGAGTGAAAAACTGGTTAAGATACTCATCCATCATCTCTAGCGGTTTTACAAAGTTGGTATAACTTTTCTCTTTTATCTCTAAAAGTTCATTCGTTCTCTTTGTGTTATTTTCTAATCTTTGGCTGAGTTCATTAATAAAACTCTCTAGGTCTATTTTAAATTCTAAGAATCTTGGCATGTGAAATCTTCCTTGTTTTATTTTAATCTTCTTCGTCTCGTTTGAGTTTAACGGCTCCAAATTTTTCTATCAGAATATCATCGTATTTATCTGAATATTCAAAGAGCCTTTCAAATGCAATTTTACCCTCTTTGAGCGTGAGAGAGGAATCAACAATCAGGTGAGAGAGGTAAATTGCATTCTCATTTATAGAAAATTGCAGATAGGAGAGTTTGCTGTTTTCATCAAGCATGTAATCATAAAGTTTGTCTATATCTTTTGTTGGAATTCCGCAAAGTTTTGAGTCGCCGATGATTACACCGTTTTCATAGTAGTTTATCTCAATTCTGGCACTTCCATGTTCAACTCTCCAAGCGGATTGGCTTCTTCTGGCTAGGGTTACATTTATCTTTGATGCCTCTAAAATCTCTTCAATGAGTTTTGTTGCACCGCTTGGTTTGTACCCCTTTCTTCGCAGCTTTGCAACTTCTAGTTTAATTCCGCATGCCGGACAGTAGTCGTTTAAAATATCCTCTTCGTTGATTAAATTTTTGCATGAGGTACACTTTATGATATTCTCTCTGTCCAGTTTTTTGAAGTTTTCCAGTGCCTCTTGAATATAAAAGTAGGGAACGGCAAAGCCCAAATTATTTGCATTCTGGATTATAAATGTGTTCACCCCGACAACATTTCCTTCAATATTCAGAAGCGGACCGCCGCTGTTCCCGGGGTTTATAGCGGCATCTAGCTGTATGTACTCTAAATCACCCTGCAGTCTTGAAGCTTTCGAGATGATTCCCTCTGTTGCCGTATAATTCAGCCCGTAGGGATGCCCGATTGCTATGGCTACATCGCCATCTTCTACGGTTTTTGTCGAGAGTGTGAGACTGTTCTTTGGAGCACTAAAATCTATTTTAATAAACGCCAAATCATAATAGGCATCGTCATAAATAACTTTTGCGATGGCTCTTTTTATTTTTTTGGCACTTATTACGACCTCTTTCAGTCCGCCTACGACATGTGAATTAGTAATGATTAAATCCCCGATAATAAAGCCGGAACCTGTTCCGTAAGGAGTCATAATCTGAATAATATTTTCTATATAGGTTTCTAAAATGAGTTGTGTATTCATCTATATCTCCTCAAAGTTTAAATCTTGGAGTTGCAGATAAAAGCTGTTGCTAAACTCATTGAGCGTTGTGTAGTTTAGTTTATCTCCAAAAGGTTCAAGCAGTTTAAATCTCTCTTCAAACGGTTCAATAATATCTTCTATTTTTGAGATAATTACCTTTTTTGCAAAGTTGTTTGTCTTTTCATTGTAGAGAATCGGGTACCCTAGTGCGGCAAAAAAGCTTGGGTTTTGAATTTCTACAAGGGTATGGATAAGTGCTTTTGTAACGGGATGCAGACCATAGTTGTATAAAATATGGAAGGCGATGTAATTGTAAAGTGTGGGAATTATCTGGTGGTAACGGTTGTTTTTGTACCATCTGATTTTTGAGAGCGAATCGCTAATAAAGATACTAATCTCTTCGTTTGAGGTTCTGTCGCTTGGATTAAATGTGTATTTTGCATCATAAAAGTTACTTTTAAACTCTTCAAAACCCATCTCTTTAAGCACATCAAGATACTCTTTTAACTCCTCGTTTTTCGCCTCTATAGTTGAGTTTTCATCGCTAGAATATTCTTGAATTTTTCTGCTCATTTTGTGATAAATTTCATACTTTGGAGTCAGAAGATAATCAATTTTAAAATAAAGATACAAAAATGAAAAAGCCTGCATGCCCGCATTGTCATTTGGCGGAAATGTAGCGATTTTTTCTGTAACTTCATCTATCCATTTTTTTAAAAATGCATACTTTATCTTTAACTCCTCTTCGTCCAAGGGGCTGAGATGTGTTATATCTTCGATAAGCGTATCTGAAAACTCGCATTTTGCATACTCTTTATCAAAGTCTGCGTTTAGAGCTAGTTCACGAAGAGGAAAAAAAACTTTTTGAGGGCTCATTGTACTATTGTCATGGGAAAGTTTTAGCTTTAAAAACTCACTGTTGCTAAAATAGTTTACATAGGTAAATTGATAATTTCTCTCTAAAATATATCTTTTCAGTGCCACGCTGGCACCGCTTTTTTTTGTAAGAATCGACTCGGCGTAGAGGTGTTCGTTTGTGATGTAACCCGTTATTTTTGCAGAACCTTGAAAAATTTCAAAGTGAAGCTTCTCATCCTCTTTTTTTGTTGTTACATTTTGATTTGAGACGCCGTTTGTGAAATTTTCAAGAGATTTAAAGAAGTACTCATACGCATCCAATATCTCTTTTCTTTCAAAGGCTTCGTAAGATTTATTGAAAAAGTCCTCTTCTTTTGGAGAGAGATTTGCATTTATTCCTCTTCCAAATTGGTGTTTTTTTTCTATTTTTGTTTCAAAAAAATTAAACCAGCTCATCGACTCACTTTATATGTAAATTATGTGGCATTATAATTAAACCGCCCTTAGAGAATCTAATCTCTTTTTGGTATTCCATAATTATTTAGATATTAAATTTAATAATTCTTTTGTATCTTTTATATGTAAACCAAATATTATAGATGTATAATAAGGCAAATTGAAACAAAGTAGTGATTATTAAACATGCAACAAATAATTGAAGAGATAAAACAGTTCGCCGATAATATGAATTTATTATATGTGGAAGATAATGCTGGTTTACGGGAGAATGTAGAAAAATTATTGGGCAGGATATTTGATAATGTCATAACGGCTGAAGATGGAGAAGACGGATATAAGACTTTTGTTAAGTTCAAACCGAATATTTTAATTACTGATATCAATATGCCGAAAATGAATGGCTTTGATATGATAAAAAAAATTAAAGCCAGTGAGCCGGAGTGTAAAATAATCATTCTTTCAGCTTATGACGACAAAGAGTATCTACACTCTGCAATTAACTTAGGAATATTTCGTTATTTATCAAAACCGGCAAAAGTTCCAGAACTTGTTCAAGCTATTTATGATTCTGTTATAGCTATCCATAAAGAAGAAAATCGCCGTCTTTTTTTAAATCAAATCCAAACTATTTTTAATTACCAAAATAACATAGTTATCATGATGTATGAAGGAAAATTTATACTTTCAAATAAACGCTTTTTAGAATTCTTTAAAGTGGATGATTTAGAAAGTTTTACGAAAGAATATAGTGATATTGATGGATTGCTCCTTGAGCATAAAGACTTTTTATACACGACTGCTGAATCAAAATGGTACGATACTGCTGTAGTTAATTCAGGAAAACTTTTTCATACAAAAATGAAAAATTATAAAGGTGAAATGCGTCATCTTATCTTAAAGTCAAGAGATATTCCAGAAAAAGATGGGCATAGTATTTTATCTTTTGATGATGTAACAGAGTTGAATTTAATGGCTCTTTTTGATAGTGATGTGGCTAGTAGTGATAGTATAAGACAAGATAAAGAGGCTATTCTTACTTTTATGAAAATAGTAAAAGACAATTCGGCAGAGGTGAAAATACACAATTTTTATAAAGGGCTGACTATTGTAAACCCTGCTGTAATTTCAGAGATTACAGAGGATGAAGTAACTTTAAAAACATCCTATCCACAGTTGAAGATTGTTAAGTTAAGCAAGTTTATGACTATTAGCTCTGAAATATTCCCTAAAAGTGTTGTCTGTAAATCAATTAAGTCAATAGATTTAGATAACCAAACTATCGTGATTAATCAAATGAATTTTGCTCCAAGAAGCGCCGTAGATAGAAAGTTTATTCGTTTAGAGCCTGAAGAAAAACATGGATGTACCCTTTTTTATAAAAACATAAAATTTGCAGGCGATGTTAAGATTATTGACATCGCTGAAGTCTCGGTAAAAATTGAAATTTATGCTCTTCCTCCCGGTATGAGGGTCAATGAAACTGTAAAAATTTCTATAAACTTAACACTCCATGCTAGATTAATATCAGTAATTACGGATGCAACTATTTTTAGAATCGATGAGAACACTCGTAGTTACGACATAGTTTTGCTTTTTAAGCTAGATATAAAAAATGCTGATACTATAAAAGAGTATCTTGCAAGTCGTCAAATGGCACTTATCCGAGAGTTTAAAAAGATGGACAGTGTTGTAAGTGAAGTTAAAAAAGTGGATATACCATGCAACGATTATCAAATATAAAACAAATCCGGAATGAAAATATTACTCAAAGTGACGACCATCCTTTATCAGATAAAACGGATGAAATAAAACGGCTTTTAGACTCTTTTGACAAATATATCATCGCTTCGAAAACGGATGTGAATGGTATAATTACCTATGCCAGTCAAGCTTTTCAAGATGTTTCTGGATATTCCAAAGAAGAGTTAATTGGTAAACCCCACAACATAACTCGTCACCCTGATATGTCAAAAGAGATATTTACTGACATGTGGAAAACAATTCAAAGTGGAAATACTTGGATAGGAAAGATAAAAAACAGGACTAAAGATAGGAATTTTTACTGGATTAAAACTACTATTTCTCCAGATATAGACAGTAAAAGTAAGATAGTCGGGTATAAAGAAATATGTGAAAATATTACATCTGCTA
>JAUSKV010000325.1 GCA_030646745.1 Sulfurimonas sp.
AGAGCTACGACTATGCCTTTGTTTTGGGTGACAGACCGGAGAGTTTTGCTTTTGCATCTGCCGTGTTTTTACACAACTTGCCGCTTATCCACTACGCTGGCGGAGATGTAACGGACAATGCGTATTTAGACTCTAACATACGACATGTGATAACTAAAATGGCTCACCTCCATCTCACCCTTTCACAAGATTCAAAGGGTGTTGTAGAGCAGCTTGGCGAAGAGGAGTGGCGAGTTAAAAATGTGGGAATCTCCACCTATGATTACGATAGGCTGGGTCTGCTTCCGACCAAAGAGGAGATTGAAGCAAAATTTCCGACTTTTGATTTCACCCAAAAAATACTCATCGTAACCTACCATGCAACCCAATATAAAACTCCGCATGCAAACTGTGAGGACTTCAAAAATCTGCTAGAAATTTTGAGTGAATTTGCTCTCAACACCATTCTAACCTACCCAAACAACGACACAGGCTCTGAAGAAATCATAAACTTTCTAGAGAGCAGTACATTTGCAAAGAACATCGCACTTGTAAAAAATCTAGGCACACTCACCATGCTCAGCCTCTACAAAAGTTTTGACACAATCGTAGTAGGCAACTCTAGCAGCGGACTTTTAGAGACATGTTTGTACAAAACACCAACGCTCAATATCGGCGACAGACAAGGCAACAGAAAAAAGGCAAACAATGTTTTGGATGTCAGCTTAGACAAGAGTGAGATAAAAGAGAAGCTCACTTTTATACTCAAAAACTACGATGCAATTAAAAGAGAGTGCGAAGCCAACAGAGGAATTTTTGGCTTCGGAGACAGTACAAAAATACTCAGAGAAATTATAGAAGAAACCTCTCTCACAAAAGAGAGGTTGATGTTTAAGAGGTTTGTAAGAGTCTGATTATTTATCCAAATAAGTCTTTTTATACAAATCAGGCAAGAAACATTTGCGGCACATCGGGATTTTGTAGTAGTCGCCGTTTGCGTGTGCGTCTCTTATCTCTTTGTATTTCGGTGCGTTCCAGATGTCTATGAGTTTCTGCTCTTTCCAGTTTCCGACGATGTACTCATCCGAATCATCCACACAGCAAACCGTTACATTGCCGTTGCATTTTAAGAACATTCTTTGAAAGAGCTGTTCACATGCAAAGCCTTCAACCGGAGCGTATTCATGTCTTTTGTCTGGATTTCTTTCGTTAAATATTCCATATCCAAGCGAGTCAACAAGCCCTTCCCACATCACTTTCATGGCTTCAAACTGGCGTTTCCAGATAGGGTCGTCAAACATAACCATAGAGAGTCTTATGTGCGTTTTTGGATAGAACTTATCGCGAAGTTTTATAAACTCATAAATATTGTCTATGACCACCCCGATAGTAGTTCCGACGCGCTGCTGTTCATAAAGTTTAGGGTTTACAGCATCAAAAGAGATGAAGAGTTTATCTAAACCGGCTTCTAGCAGCTTGAGTGACAAATCAGGAGTAAGCAGCACGGCGTTGGTATTAAACATCACATCAAGTACCCCCTTTTGCTTTGCATACTCAACCTGAAATGCCACATCTTTATGAAGAAGCGGCTCACCCAGATATTGAAGTTTTATAGCCTTCACGCCATGCTCCGCCGCTTGGTCGATGATATTCATGTAGGCTTCTCTGTCTATGTAACGGCTTTTTGCCACATGATGCTCTTTGTCTGCATCTTTCATAGTTCTGGCACACATCGGGCATTTGAGGTTACAGAGGTCTGTTGTCTCAATATCTAAGTTGAGCGGAAAGTGAGAGACAAATCTCTCTTTTGGGTATTTGCTCCAGTTGGCTCTATATTCAGCGTAATCTTCGCCTTTAAAACTCTCCCAATTTTTTGAGAAAACTATCTCATTGGCGTTATAGTTTACCTCTTCTTCTTTTTTTTCTATATGTTGTCCTGACATCTATAAATCCTTTTGTTTTAAAAGTGCTTCAGCTATTATAAAATCTAACTTTGTATCTATATCGGCAGAATGCTCTTGGCTCATAACATAAGCGTAAATATCCTGCTTTATGAAAAAACTCTTCTTCTCTATGACAGAATCTATCTTTGACATGTAAAAAGCACCGTTTATTCTGTAATAAACCGGCAAATCCTGAGAGCGGAAATTATTATATTTATCGTCCAAAAAGTTGTCCATGCTTAAGCTCTCGTCGAGAGTGTTGCTCCAGAGGGGCGAGTGCTCCACCTCGCAAACCCCTACGACCGATGTCGCATTTTTGGCATAAAAGAACTCTATTGCCCCATCAATGTCATCCACATCCCGCAGCGGCGAAGTGGGCTGAAATATAATCACATCATCAAACTTCTCCTCTTTATAAAAATCAAGTGCATGCAGAATTACATCTATAGATTTTGTCTCATCCTGCGCCAGTTCCGCAGGTCGCAAAAACGGCAACTCTGCACCATGTTTTAAAGCCACATCGTAAATCTCCAAAGAGTCGGTCGTAACCATTACGGTGTCTATGTATTTGGACTTCTTTGCCTCATCAATGCTCCATGCAATCAGAGGCTTTCCGCCAAGAGGAAGTATATTTTTGTTCGGCAATCTCTTGCTTCCACCGCGAGCCAAAATAATTGCTAAAATCTTTTTGCCGTTAAACATTACGCTTCTCCATATAAAAGGCAGTTTTTACACAAGTGGTTCTCTGGAAATTCACTTTTTGTATGCATCTCTCTAACGGCTGCAAACTCTTTGGAATTATAAATATCTAAAAAATCATGCTTTATTAAAGAGCCGAAATTTATCGAATCAAAGTAGTCTTTGCAGCAGAGCCCGAGCGTTCCGTCTGAGTTGATGTAGAGCTCATCAAAAGGAATTTTACATTTTTTGGTTACCGTTTTTTGGGATGTTACTTCAAACTTAGGAGTATATCCCAAAGCATAAACAGATATGCCGTTTACCAACGCGAAGTTTGCACCGAAAATTGCTTCAAACTTTTTTGTCAAACTCTCTTTATCGATGTCTATGACGGAAGAGATAAAAATTCTTAAGTTTGGATATTTCTCAGATTTGAGCTGCAATAAATCTCTGAAATTTTGTATAACACTATCAAAATCATCGACCAAATGAACGCTTTTATAGGCAGAGACATCGAGAGCATTGATAGAAAATTTGATGCTGTCTATGCCTGCTTCTAGCAGTTCTACTGCCTTCTTTTTGGTAAGTAACGCGCCGTTTGTACTAAAATAGACATAGGGAATGTTGAACTCTTTTTTGGATGACTCTACAATTTTTGCAAACTCTTTGTTTACAAGGACTTCACCCTTCGCCGAGAGTCCGAGTTCGGTTATTTCTACATGTCGGGCAACATTTGCCATCACTTTTTTAAAATCTTCTAAAGTCGTCTGCTCTTTTATGGTTCGGGGATCTGAGTTTGAACAGAATGTACACTTGTGATTGCAAAATGTACAGATATCAAAATTTACTTTTTTTTTCACAACTGCTCCTTAAAATTATTTTTTTGCATATTCAACATAAAAAGTTATGCCATTATATTATCTTTTAATGTCTGAGATGGGAATAATAACTCACGAAGCAAGCCTTTTACATGAGAGCTATTTGGTTAATTTCTTTGTATGGGCGGTCAGGGTCGTGGAATTTGACCCTTCTTGGATTAATATATTTCTTTTATTGTTTCACAGTAGTTGAACGATTTTTAAATCCATCCAATTGTGCCTGATGTTGGCGTTGCATCACTTCGAGTTGCATTTTTTGTTGCATCATCATCTGTTCTAGCTGATGTTTATGCTGCATTTTCATAGCTTCGAGTTGAGCATCGAACTGTTTTTTGAGTCCTTCTACGACTGCTTCATTTGGTTGATGATGAGGGTTGTTGTTTTCCATAAATATTCCTTTGATTATTAAGAGTTAGAGGATACTGAGCTTTTTAAGGCTCAGTAAGTATTATTATTAAAGTGGGATTACAGAAAAATAATCAAGTGAAGTTGCTGCTGCATCATCTGCTGTAGCTACACCTGTTAAATGAATAGTTACACCACCATATACTATATCTATGATTCCATCTGTGTAATCAGTATTAGATAAGGTTGCATTTGTCGTATCAAGCGTATCACCTGCACCAAAACCATCAATTGTGAAAGTATAATTTCCTGTAGTATTTTGTGCATCGATAATAAAATCTAGCGATGATACATCAAATGCCGTAACATTAGTTCCATGTGCGTGTAAATAGTTCATTGTTCCTGGAGACTGCAAGTTATAGATTAAATTATAGCTAGCATCATATTCTATCACTGATGTACCGCTTGGATCTCCTACATTACTTGTCCATGTACTTGTTTCAGTA
>JAUSKV010000356.1 GCA_030646745.1 Sulfurimonas sp.
GAAAGGGGGCTATAACTAATGATGAATATGTTTATGATTTAATTAAATTATAGCGCATCCGAGTGAGAAAGGGGGCTATAACTCCACACTCGCTATCCAATTCCTTGTGATGATTATAGCGCATCCGAGTGAGAAAGGGGGCTATAACGTGAAACAGGAAGCGGTAAATCGACTTCCCATTATAGCGCATCCGAGTGAGAAAGGGGGCTATAACTCGCTGAAAGCGGTGGCTAAATTGCTTGTATTTTTGGTGCTTTAGAGTTATTTTGAAAAATAGTTTGTATGAAAATGAAGCCCAATAAACGATTTCGTTGATTAACCGTCTCAAATTATGATACTATTATTTGAAATAATCGTCTCATAAGGTAATGGCATGGATAAAAGCATCCAAAAATGGATATGGCAACATGAAAGGTATCCTAATTTTAAATATGACAAATCAGAACTCTTAGAGGCGTTGACACAGATAGAATACAACAGAGGTATTTTAGACGGTGCTTCAAAACTTTTTTGTGCAGATGATATTAAAAATATAGAGATAAATACTCTGCTTGAAGAGGCTATAAGTACATCTTTGATTGAGGGTGAAATACTCAAACGAGAGAGTGTCAGAGCATCGTTGCTCAAAAAGCTTGATGTAAATTTCGATAGTCAAAATGACAATTCAACGCACCAAACAGATAGGTTAGTCGAGATATTGATAGATTGCAGTATAAACAAAAATCCGCTTACACAAGAGCGACTGCACGGTTGGCATAACTGTTTGTTTGAAAATCAATACAGTAAACTGCGTAAAATAAGAGTAGCAAAATTTAGAACGCATGATGACATGGAAGTGGTTTCGGGTGCTATCGGATTTGAAAAAACACACTATGTGGCACTTCCTTATGAAGAAATAGACGAAGATATAAATCATCTCTTAAATTGGTGTCAATCAAGCAAAGAAAATATTTATATAAAAAGTGCCATAGCACATTTATGGTTTGTGTCAATTCACCCTTATGATGATGGTAATGGCAGAATTGCAAGGGCAATAACAGACTACTTACTATCAAGCAACACTTCAAACACTCAGTTCAAATTCTACTCTATTTCAACTGCAATAAACAACGATAGAAAAGGCTATTATGAGATATTAGACAAAACTACAAATCTTTTTATCAACAGAACTTTCGACATCACACCTTGGTTATTGTGGCATTTAAACATCTTAAAGAGTGCAATGAAATTGGCACAAAAAAATATTGAGCATATCGTACAAAAAACAAAATTTTGGGATAAACACAGAGATAAACATCTCAACGAGAGACAGGTAAAAGTTTTGAACAAAATATTTGATATTGGAGTTGAGAACTTTGAAGGTGGACTCAGCACCAAAAAATACATGGCAATTAGCAAAAAAAGCAAAGCCACAGTTGCAAGAGATATCGCAGAGCTTGTTGCATATGGATGCATTCAACAAGTACAAGGAATGAGCGGTAGGAATGTTAGGTATGAGGTTGTGGTGTAGGTTTGACAATTATCGGGTACTTAATATAGTTTTATGGTTCTCCATACTAATACAAAATTAGCATGGAGTATTACAAAGAGTGATTAGAATTTAAAGTCTAAATTTGTATAAACATATCTTCCCGGTTCGTTGAGAAGCATGGTATTTGCTCCTGCACTTAGAAGCGTTAAATCAACATAGGTGTTTGATTGAATTGATAGTTAAAGAGAAGTGCGATTTTTTTGAGGATGAACTTTGTTAGATTATAGCGCATCCGAAATGTCTGTTAATAGTTCACATGAAGATGTAGAAGGGCATGAAAAGTTACAATGTCGGAGTTGCTGCTTCCATACTGATGTACCAGTTTGAAAGCAGAGCGTAACTATTTTTGTTTTTTACGTAAAAACGGCTTGATTATAAAATAAAAAACAAATCCCCATAAAACTACACTGCTCAGTATCGAGACTATCCCGGCTTCTTCATGCAAATGAAGCAGTGATTTCGGGTTAATGTCGGATATGCTGAAGATATAGTCAATCCCTAAACCAAATACAAGGCTTCCGATGATGATACTACCCAAATAAATATAGAGTGATTTATTACCGAGCATTTTTTTTACAACTCCGATAGTGACGGTATTTGTAGCAGGTCCAGCAGTTAAAAAAACAAAAGCAGCTCCGGCACTTACTCCAGACATCATCAGCGCTACTGCTATTGGCAGAGATGCAGTGGCGCAAACATACATGGGTACTGCAATAGCGATAACTAT
This sequence comes from Sulfurimonas sp., assembly GCA_030646745.1. Taxonomy (GTDB): domain Bacteria; phylum Campylobacterota; class Campylobacteria; order Campylobacterales; family Sulfurimonadaceae; genus Sulfurimonas. Next base: position 2,259 of record JAUSKV010000356.1, read on the forward strand.
GATGTAGGAAATCCAAGAGTACTCCACTAAAATATCGCTCAAATTCTGAGGGATTGCAACCGTTATGAGAGCGCCCAATAATAATCCCCAAAAAAGAGGTTTTGCTATATCTCCAAGGAGAGTTATAAAAGCGTATCTCAAAGCTTTTTTTGCAGAAAACTTCTTTTGTGTCTGGGTTTCACATGCAGCACCTGAAGTTGTAGAACAGCAGTTTGTAACCTCTTGCTTTGTCCAACTCATTTTTGGCTTTTCTACTACAAGTTCCTCTTTATCAAAAACATTCGTCAAAATACCGGCAGCAATGGCAATAATCATAGAGGTAAAAACACGGTAGAGTGTAAAAATCCAGCCAAACATTCCGTAAGTTGCTAAGATGGAATCAACTCCCGTGATAGGGGTAGATATTAAAAATGAGAGAGTCGCTCCTTTGCTTGCACCGCTTTTTTTGATGCTACTCGCCAGAGGAATAACCCCACATGAACAGACAGGAAGAGGTATGCCAAAGAGAGTTGCTTTCACGACCGAGGCGATACTCTCTTTGCCTAAATGTTTTGTAACGATACTCTCGGGAACTAGCTCATGTAAAATACCTGCAAAAATCAGACCGAACAGTATATACGGAGACATGGCATTGCTCAAATCAAATAATGCGCTTATAAATAGTGTTAAATATTCCATGGTGTTTACCTCGTTTAATTCCCGCATTGTGATATATTTATACTTTCAGGCATGTTAAAAAAATCTCTAATATAAATGCATAAATATTCAGTAAGAATTAAAACTGAAATACACAAACTAAGTGAGAAATGGGGTCATGATACGATAAATTTTGTGGTTAAGTTTCTTGTAACTTCGGTGTTTTACAGTTGTTTTGAAAAGCAGGATAGAGGGTGCCACATACTAATAAAAAATCAGCATGTAGCAGTATTGTTAAAGAAGTTTAGAATTTAAAGTCTAAATTTGTGTAAACATATCTTCCCGGTTCGTTGAGAAGCATAGTGTTTGTTCCTGCACTTAGAAGCGTTAAATCAACATAAGTGTTTGATTGTGCGTAGGCTTCA
>JAUSKV010000359.1 GCA_030646745.1 Sulfurimonas sp.
TAAAGGAAGAAGAGAAGGCAAAAAGCGGTTTTGTGATGGCGGAGAGAAGATAACCGACTAAAATAAAGGGTTTTGTGATTTGATATTTGTCGCTCAGATATCCGAAGAGTATTCTAAAAAAATAGGATACAAAAGTAGCCATGGCAACAACAAGACCGAGTTTGTCAATGGAGTCATGCAGAACATAAACAATGTAAATCGGCAAAATAGGAGTTATCATCGCCGAGGCTAAATCAGTGAAGAGGCTGACAAATCCTAAATAGTAGATATTTTTATTCATGTGTCAGCCTCAAAACTTCATAAAAATGAAATATTTTATTTAACCAAAGCCACCGCGTCTATTTCGACCAAAGCATTTTTTGGCAAAGTTTTTACAGCCACTGTTGAACGAACCGGTTTATGTGAGCCGAAAGCTTCTGCATAAATCTCGTTTACCGCTGCAAAATCATTCATGTCTGCTAAAAATATGGTGGTTTTCAGTACATCGCCTAAAGAACTTCCCGCCTCTTCCAAAACAGCACTCAGATTTTTCAAAACCTGTTTGGTCTGAACAACCACATCATTTTCAAGCATAACACCTTCCGGTGTAAGAGCAATCTGCCCCGAAGTGTAAACCATGCCGTTTGCCACAACCGCCTGAGAGTATGGTCCTATCGCCGACGGTGCTCTGTTTGTTTGTACGAATTTCATTATTTTTTTCCTTATTTTTTTATTTTTTTATCAACATCATCCAAAAGTGAGTTAAAATCTTCGCTGCTCCAGTAGCCCATGAAGGTATGAATAATCTCGCCCTTTTGAGTCACAAAATAGTGTCTCGGAACTCTATCTATTTTGAACATTTCCGGCAGCTCATCCATATCTCTATCCACATGTACAAGAACAAATTTTTGCTTCAATCGTTTAAGCACTGCCTTGTTTTGGAGGGTTGTGTTTTCAAACTTTCTACACCATCCGCAACTGCTCGATGTTATAAGAATGTAGATCTGTTTCTTCTCTTTTGTTGCTTGGCTGAGCGCTTTTTCATAATCATTTGTCCACTCAAGCTCTGCACCAAATAGAGTTGAAATAAAAAGTGCTATTACTATTAAAAATTTCATATATTTCCTATCTCCATGTTTCAATTAAAGTTTTAAAAACCTCATAGAGAGCTTCTACTTCTTTAACTGTTGTTCTCTCATTTACGGAGTGAATTGTATCGTTTTTTACGCCAAATTCTATAACGGATATGCCCAGAGGAGCTATGTATCTCGCATCGCTTGTCCCGCCCGCGGTGGAGTGGCGGGGTTTTAAACCTGTTACTTTTTCTATAGCCATGTCGATATTGCGGACAAGTTTTGTGTCTGTATTTGTGCGAAACGGGTAGGAGCCTTGAGAGAGTTTAAGCTCGTAATCAAGCCCGTCAAGATTTTTTTCAACAAACTCACTCACCTCCTTTTGCGATGTCAGCGTGGTGTTGCGAACATTAAACATCATGCTCAACTCGTTTGGAGTTACATTTGTAACCTGCATCCCTGCCCTGATGTCAGTTATGACAAATTTGCTAGGGCTAAAAAATTCATCGCCGCTGTCTAAATCTACCCCTGCCATGTTTGCAAGTCTTGGAGCAATCAAGTTTACAGGGTTAACAGCTTTCTCCGGATACGCTGCATGCCCTTGCTTGCCTTTGATGGTGATGTAGCCGTTGATTGAGCCTCTTCGCCCTACTTTTATTGCGTCACCAAACTCCTCTTCGCATGTAGGTTCTGCCACAACCACGGCATCCGGAAGTAAATTATTCTCTTTTAGATACTCCAAAACTTTCACTGTTCCGTTTATTGCATCACCCTCTTCGTCTGAAGTAAGCAAAAGTGACAATGTTCCGCTGAAATTTTGTGCCTCTTTTGCCGCCTGAACAAAGGCTGCCACTCCGCTCTTCATGTCCTGTGTGCCGCGACCGTAAATATATCCCTCTTTTTCTACCGCTTCGTAAGGATTTGTATCCCAGCCATCTCCGGCAGGAACGACATCCACATGTCCGGCAAAACAGAGGTGTTCGCCATCGCCGAATTTTTTGTAGATAAAAAGGTTTTTGACATCTGCAACATCCTCGCGGACAGCAGTGAAATCAGGCAGATAGTGGGCTATAAACTCTAAAAGCCCTCCATCATCCGGCGTTTCGCTTTTGCATGCAACCATATATTTTAAAAGTTCGATAACGTTCATGGCTGCGCTATACCCGGATTTTCATAAAATATATAAGGAGTTGAATATTCGCTAATCTCAAAATAGAGCTTTTTTTCTCCCTCATCCACTTTATAGTTGAAGTTCAAATCCAAATACCCGTAGCCGTAACGATAATTTCTGCTACCTTCGCCCTGTGTTGCATCTGCGGTTGAGAGTTTATCTATTTTTATAAATCTTTGAACGAGTTTTTCACCCATGTAAATGTCTAAAACGCCGTTGGTTCCAGTCCAGTTTTGGATGCTTCTGCCCATTTTGTTTTGTGTCTCTTGCGTGCATGCGGTAAACAAAATCGTCACTGCCAGACTACAAATAAATACCAATTTTTTCAATTCACGCTCCTATGTTGTAATGAGCGAATTATACTGTATTTAAAAAATTTTAAAAAAACCGGCTGTAAATAAATCTGCGTAAGAACAAAGAATTAACGATAATATTTTTACTCAAATCTATTTACTATTTGCTTTTAACATCTTCTCTATCTCATCTTTCGCTTGTGTTAAACTCTTAATATTTTTAATATTTCCAAGAACATGTCCGCTTTGCGGTGGGTTTTTAATCTGCTTTACTATTTTATCAAAAGCACTCATTTTATTAACCTCATTTTAATTATATTTAATATATTTAAACTAAGCATTTTTTGTTCCAGAGCAAATAAATACGGAAATGCAGATTACTATTAAGAATCAATGGCTTGCCTTCTCTCGTTCCCAGTTTCACAGTCTCTGGAGCTTGGGAGCGAAAGAACCTCGGCATGTGAAATGGAACTTTTTTTGCTAGTAAATTTAGCATAAAGTATCATTAGGAGTTACAAATGCAAGTTTCTTCTCTATTAAACTCTACAAACAGCACCGAATTATCAAAAGAAGATAAAAGTGTTAGCAGTAATTATCTGGATGTTATAAATAAATTATTTCCTGCCACTCCCTATAAAACACGGGATGAGATAAATAATAGTGACACAGAGTTGGCTCAATTTAAAAAAGATTTAAGCACAAAAGGTGCAGCAGAATTTCTCAAAGATTTAAATGAAGAGAAGATCAATGCACTTGTTGAAAAATACAGACAAAAACTTTTAGAAGAACAAAAAGCCGATCCAACGAAACCAATGGATATTGAGAAAATGGTGAGTGATTTTAAGAAAAAACTGATTGAAGAGTTGATGGAGGCACAAAAAGCCGAACAAGAACTCAAAGACAATACGAAACAATCTCTCTCTACTTCAGACATTTTATCAACGGTTAAACTAGCAAAAGATTCAGAAAAAACATCTAAAAATGTACTTAATTTTTTAGAACAAATGCTAAGTTCATCCAACTCAAAAACAGACAAAAAAGATATACTTTAAGTGTAAAATCAATAGAAAAGGATAAAAAATGAAAAAATACAAATGTGCTTTTTGTGGTTGGGTCTATAATCCGGAAATTGGGGATGAAAAACATGGAATACCTGCAGGTACTGCGTTTGAAGATTTACCGGATAATTGGGTTTGTCCTAGTTGCGGAGCTGAAAAAGAGTATTTTAATCCTATTGACTAAAAAACAATTGACATTATTACTAACTAGTAGTATTATGTTGTTAAGGAATAAAAAAGATGAAGATAAATACACTTAAAAGTTATGGTTTGAGAACAGACAAAGCTATGACAATTTGGATACAGCTTTTTAGGTCATATAACAAAATAAGAGCCAAAGAGTCACTTTATATTCAATCATTTGATTTGACTATGAATCAGTTTCAGGTTTTAGAGGTTTTATATCACAGAGGTGATTTAAGTATCGGTGCCATCACTAAACTTACGATGGGAACTCCTGGGAATATCACCGTTGTTGTACGGAACTTAAAAAGAGACGGTTTTATCAGCGTTATTCCACATTCTAAAGATAAAAGAACTTCAATACTTTCTATTACGCCAAAAGGCAAAGATGTTAT
>JAUSKV010000363.1 GCA_030646745.1 Sulfurimonas sp.
GAAAAAATATCTGATTTAATTAGCCATATGGTTGATTCGGGTTATGACAATGTGATTGTTGTGGATGATTTAAAGCCCATAGGAATACTTACAACAAAAGATATTATGAGATTGATTAAGACGCAAAAAGATTTGAATGTAGCAGTAAAACTCCACATGTCAAAGCCTGTTGACAGCATTGGCAAAAGCTCATCCATCAAAGAGGCTCTCAACTTCTTAAAAAATAAGCACTACAAAAGAGTTGTTGTCGTTGATAATGATGGAAAATTATCAGGAACTATTTCACAAAAAGAGCTTATATCGTTAACATACTCAAAATGGGCTGTACTTATGAAAGAGTATCAAGAGGAGTTGAGTGAAATAAATGTGCTGCTCGAAGATAAAAACAGAGAGTATGAAACAATCGCTTCTATAGACTCATTGACCGGTCTCTATAACCGTTATAAATTTTCCAAACTCTATCTCTCATCATTTTTAGCCATGAGACAAAGACACAATGAGATGTCTTTGATTATGCTAGATATTGATTTTTTTAAAAAAGTGAATGACACCTATGGGCATAATACAGGCGATAAAGTGCTTGTCCAAGTCTCACATGCTTTGCTTAAAACACTGAGAAATATAGATATAGTTTGCAGATGGGGCGGAGAGGAGTTTGTCGTGCTTTTGCCTGCTGCATCGCTTGAGAATGCTTACTCCTTGGCTCAGAATATAAAAACATATATAGAAGAGCTAGAGATAGATGTTGTAGGGCATATAACAGCTAGTTTCGGTGTGGCTCAAGTTTTAGAGAGTGATGACATGCAGAGCGTAATTGACAGAGCTGATAAGGCGCTCTATTTAGCTAAAAAATCCGGCAGAAATTGTGTGAAAACTTGCAGTGAAATTTAAAATGTGATGTTGTTACGCACACAGGTTCCGTAAAACCTGTTGCAGACTATTTCGCCTCTTTTATAAAAGCTTTTACTATCTCTTGTCTCTCTAGAGGTCTATCTCCCGCTGAACGACCAAGTGTAGAAACCTCATTTAATTTTTTGATAGTCTCCATCGATGCTTCGTCTGCATGTCCAAATATAGTATGTCTTCCGTTGAGCCATGGAGTTTTTGCTGTTGTAATAAAAAACTGACTTCCATTTGTATTTTCTCCTGCATTTGCCATGGCAAGAATGCCGGCACTATCAAAAGTTTTGTTTTTGTACTCATCTTTAAAAGATTTTTTCCAGATGCTATCTCCGCCGCGTCCGGTCTCGGTTGGGTCTCCGCCTTGAATCATAAAATTTTTGATAATTCTATGAAATGCGATGCCATTATAGTAGCCATTTTTTACATGCGTGGTGAAATTCTCCACCGCAAGAGGGGCAACATCCGGATATAACTCTAGCTCAATCGTGCCTTGAGTAGTTACTAAAACTACATGCGGATTTTCTGCCCATAAACTCAACACCACAAATAGTGATAAAATAAACACTTTCATATATCTTCCTTCTTTTTTTGTAAATTTAAACATACCGAATTTATACAGTATCTAAGTCCGGTCGGTTGCGGACCATCCTCAAAAACATGCCCCAAATGGGCATCACAGTTTGAACATCTGACTTCGGTACGAATCATACCATGCGTCACATCTTTTATCTCTGTAATTGCACCGTCAATGCAGCTAAAATAACTCGGCCATCCGCTGCCTGAATCAAACTTAGCGGTTGAGTTAAAGAGCGGCGAATCACAACAAACACATTTGTAAAGACCATCCTCCTTACTATTGTAAAACTCTCCCGTAAATGGCGCTTCAGTGCCATGAAGTCTGCATACGAAAAAAGCTTCAGCACTTAGATGCTTCTTCCACTCCTCTTCACTTTTTGTTATCTTCAAAGTTGCTCCTCAAGCTGATTAATTTTTTACACTCATCATCATGCAATACATAAACAGTGTCACTGCAAATATTGTAGGCATATTCAAGCTCTATTAATGAAGCAAAGCAGATATCCATAAGTATTACAAACTTGGCTTCAATAGCGTTTGTATCAGAATAAGTCGCTAGCAGGAGCCTTTCAATATCTTGGTCTATTAATTTTAGAGAATTATCTAGCAATACAATATTGTCTTTTACATAATATTCTAAATCTTCACTTAATTTTTCTCTGCTTAAGGCACTGCTAACAACCAAAATATTCTTTGGCATGTGGAATTCTAACAGAGATGAAATTATTTGCAATGCTTTGGCATGTGGATTTGCTTTTACAAATAGAATCTTTTTACTCTCTTTAACAAAGTTTCTGTTAAATGTATAGGTTTCATTCAGCAATTTATTGCTTCTGACTAACAGTAAATTTGCCCTCTGTTGTATCTGTTTTAGGTAGTATTTAAATTCGTTGGAAAATATATCAGAGTCATCACCGATTATCACATCTGCTACACTATACTCTTTATCTATTAAAGTTTTACTTGCATCTATCTCGTCATTGAGGGGCGCTTTGTTTAGTTTTTTTAGATGTCTATTAAGCATCTCCAATGGTGTGATAATCTCTATTTCGGTAGCATCAAACTCTATCTGTGCACGATTAATTATATTTAGCAGCTTTCTTTTTAGTAAATCACATGAGAGAACAGTAGGTTTAATAATTATAATTTTAAGGTTCGGATTTCTTAGTTTCTGTAAAATTACTTTTAAGAGGAGTGAGGTCGTTTTTCCACTTCCAGTGGGTGAACTAAGAAGTTCAAAAGATAAAAAAGGAGAGTCTATAAACTCTTGTTGCTC
>JAUSKV010000369.1 GCA_030646745.1 Sulfurimonas sp.
ATAAATATATCCGCTCTCTCCCGTGCAGCATCTTCCTTGGCAAGTTTCACATGCCGATGAATCGAAAGCGTATGGATAACCGTCTTTGAGCATTAAATTTCGCATTTTATACTCTGAGTGGAGGCTTTTTTATAAATATCTTGGGCTTTTTGTGAAAATTCACTACCATCAAAGCTTATAAACGGCGGCCAAACATTCATAAGCGATTGGGAACTACTTCTAACATGCAACATAACCAAAGAGGCCTTTTTATCTATTTTTGGATGTACAAACTGCACATCTACTACTCTAAGTTTTACCTTTTCTAGCTCAGCACAAATCAGTCCAAACTGTGAAGCATCATAACAAAATATAAAATGTGCCTTCGGTTTTAGGAGTTTTGAAACCTTCTTAAAAAATGCTCCCATGGGCAAATTAATATTATATCTCGCATGAAACAGCATCTCATTCTCGCTTTTTGTAGCACCGTCATGATAAAAAGGCGGATTTGAGATAATATAGTCATACTTCAGACTCTCTTCCTGATGCAAAAAATCATTTTCATGCATTTTGTAGGCAATCTTATTTACTCTTGCATTTGTAGTTGCATAGTGTATAAAACTCTCCTGCTTTTCAACTGCTTCAAGCTCGACTTTAGGATTGTCTCTGGCAACCAAAAGACCGACAACACCACATCCTGCACCAACATCCAACACTCTGCCTTTAGGATGAAACGAGCTTATAAAATCATATAAAAAAATGGAATCACTATTGTAACAGTAGCCGACATGAGGCTGATAAAGAAGCATCAAAAACCTTTTTTAGTATAATGGCGGAATTATATCCAAGCAATCAAAAAAAAGGCACATTAGATGATTATTATTCCCGCAAGATTAGCATCCACAAGGTTTCCGCAAAAAGTTTTAGCAGATATTGGCGGTCTGCCTATGGTGGTGCGAACCGCAAAAAGAGTAGCTCACCTTGACAGAGTTGTGGTGGCTGCTGATGATGAGCTGATAATTGCCACATGTCAGGCACATGGAATAGAAGCCATGTTAACCTCAACAACGCACAAAAGCGGAACCGATAGAATTAACGAGTGTGCAAATTTACTGGGTGTAGGCGATGATGAGATTATAGTTAATGTTCAGGCTGATGAGCCTTTTATTGAGCCTGAAGTTGTAGAGTCCTTAATCGCAAAGCTCAAATCTCTCAAAGAGCAAAATGCTCCTTTTATCATGGGTAGCTGCTTTAATGCCATCAATGCAGAGTCGGCAAAAGACCCAAACTTAGTAAAAGTGGTTTTGGATGATGATAACAATGCCATCTACTTCTCTCGCTCCCCTATTCCCTATAACAGAAGCGGCAGAGCAAACTATTTTGGACACATCGGAATTTATGGATTTAGCAAAAAGAGTTTAAAAGAGTTTTGTAATCTTGAAGATGCACCGATGGAAGACATCGAGGGGCTAGAGCAACTCCGTGCAATTTATCATCAAAAGAAAATTACCATGGTAAAAGTCGCAAGTACAGGTTTTGGGATTGACACACCGGAGGATTTGAAAAGAGCGATAGAGATATTTTTATAATATCTTTACCTCACATATACTCCACATGGGACTAAAATAAGACCTCAACACAGTATAATATTATGAGTTGTAAAATATTATAGAAGGTTGATGCATGCTTAAAGAAAAAACTTTCCTTAATATTATCACATATGCCCCATTAGTTATTATTCCGGTTTTCTTTCTTTTAGTAAGTGTTTTGTCTTATCAGATATATCTGCAAAGTTTTGAATCCAGCATTAAATACTTGGAAAAAGATTTATTAAACAGTGAAAAAAAAGCTGTTGAAGATAAAGTTCTTAATCTAACCAACATTATTATTCAGAAAAAATCAGAAATTAAAGATGAACTCACTTCTCGTGTTAAAAACAGAGTTGAAACAGCCTACACCATCGCCGAAAATATCTATAATGAATATAAAGAGACAAAATCAGAAACTGAAATTAAAAAAATCATAAATACCACACTCAAGAGTTTTGTTTGGAATGATGGTGAAAGTTTTATATGGATAATCGATTATGATGGTGTCTTTGGCTTAGCTCCAAAATATTTAAAGCACTTGGAGGGCACTTCAATAATTGACTTTCAAGATGCTAACGGCAAATATGTTATTCAAGAAGAGATAGCTATCTGCAAAGAAAAAGGTGAAGGATTTTTATTAGATACTTTTACGAAACCCAATGAGGATAAACAGAAACAATATGAACAAATTGCCTTTGTAAAAGCCTTTGGGCACTATAACTGGTATTTAGGTTCTGGGGAGTATTTGGATACGGCAACTAAAAAAATGGACAGAGAACTCTTTTCTCTCATTGATACGGTAGATAGTACTGCTCAAAACTATATGTTTTTACTCAATACTAAAGGCAATCTTCTTGTTCATAAACATTTGCCTCAATTTGTCGGTGAAGATAAAAACATCTCAAATAAGCTAGTAACCGACACTGTGCACAATATAATTGACGCGCTCAAAGACAAAGATAAAACCACTTATATATATGATTGGTACAACAAGGAAACAAATACAATGGATAAAAAATACTCCTATATCCAAAAAGTTCCTTACAGTAACTGGATTATAGGGAGTGGATTTTATCTTTCCGATATTGAAAATAAGCTAATGAAACAAAAAATTACTATGTATGAAACATACAATTTAAAATCTCAGAATATATTTTATATTGCCATGTCTCTTATTGTATTGGCACTGCTTTTCTCGTTTTTTGTATCTAAAATGGTCAAAAAAAGTTTTTCTAAATATAAGGATAAGATAAACGATAAAACTACCCAGCTAGAAGAGCTCAATCATTCATTGGAAGAAAAAGTGCTGCAACGAACAGCTGAACTCAATAAAATAAAAGATGATTTTGAAAAGTTGGCTACAACGGATGTGCTTACACATATGAATAACCGTTACTCTATTATGAAAATTCTTTCATCCGAGATAAACCGTTCAAATAGATACAAAACTCCCTTGTCAATAATAATGTATGACATTGATTTTTTCAAAAATGTAAATGACACTTATGGACATGATGTAGGCGACAGTGTGTTGGTTACACTCTCAAATGTAGTGAAGAACAATTTACGAGAGGTAGATATTATCGGACGATATGGCGGAGAGGAGTTTTTGATTCTATTACCAAATACAATACTTGCCAATGCGAAAGAGTATGCCGAAAGATTAAGAGAAAAAGTTGAAGAATACTCTTTTGAAACAGTAGGTAAAGTCACAATAAGCATGGGCATTATTGAGATTAAACCGACTGAAAATATAAATGAAATATTTAA
>JAUSKV010000378.1 GCA_030646745.1 Sulfurimonas sp.
GGCTCTATATTCTTTACCATGTGAATGCTGTTGGCTTGGTCTGTTAAATCATACTCGACAAGATGAAGATTGGGATGATTTTGTATCCCCAACTCTTCTATTCTCCAAAAGTTTACTGATGAAGTTCTTCTGTATGTCCCGTAAACCTCATACCCTTTTCCTAAAAGTAACTCACAGAGATACGCTCCATCCTGTCCTGTAATGCCTGTTACTATCGCTTTTTTAATTTTCGTCATATTTTTCCTTGATGCATTCTAAATTATTCAACTATTTTATCTAATAAACCTATATTCTCAAAATTATTACTCACAATGAGCAGTCCCACATAAGAATCGACCATTCCATGTATATTGTCAAGATATTTGTATTTCACATCATAGAACTTAGTGTTTGCTTCGTTTAAATCAATAATACTTTTAAGCCCATGCTCATAACCCTGTTCTACGGCTTTAACATAAAGTTCAGCAGATTCAAGTGCATTTTTGTACATTGTTACTGAATCTACAGAGGTGTTAAAAGATGCCAAATATTCGTCATACTGCACTTTGACCTCTTTTTTAGTCTCTAGCAAATCTTCATTGGCAGCTTTGCTCATCAGTTCGGATGAGGCAACCATAGATGAAACCATTCCACCGCTATAAATTGGAATATTCAAAACGAGTGCCACTTGCTGTACATTATTATAAGGTGCATCACTTGTCGGATCATCCGTATTGTATTTAGAAGCGGATGCTTGCAAATCTAAACGAGGAAGATGCGCATCCCATGCATTTGCTTTTTGCTCTTTTGAGAGTTTTAATGCTACTTCCGCCTGAAGTACTTTGAGATTTTTTTCAAAGTTATCGCTACTTACTATGGACGTCTGCATGGCTTTAATGCTCTCTAGAGTTTGATTATTTATCTCTAATGTCGGCAATTTATACTCTGTATCACCAATAAATTGAGTCAGTTTCAACTCATTCACTTTGAGTTGCTTTTTCTCTTTATCTAGACTAATCAAAGCAGAGCTATGCTCCACTTGCATCTGAAGCAAATCCATCTTGTTTGCCAAATTCATATCGTAGCGTTGCGTTAATGTATCTAGTTTAGACTTTGTAAATTGAAGATTTGACTCATAAAGTTTTATCTTATTATGAGACTTTAACAACTCAAGATAAACCTTAAATACGCTCTGTGCCAACTCCTCTTTTTTTAAATCTGAATCAATTTCATAGAGTCTCCCTCTGGATGTCTCCATGTCTATCCTAGAGAATGTATCTGCATTATATATTGACTGTCTCAGAGAGAGGGTATTACTTATCATACCCTGTCTCACATGGTCAATTTTACTATAATTTGGATTGTACTCATAATCTGATTTTCCATAGTTCGCTGAGAAATTTATTTGAGGATAGAGTTTAGAGTACTCCTGATTTAGTTTTTCTTTCTCTGCTTCAGCTCTATACGCTGAAGATTTAATTGCGTTTGTATTTACAAGAGCGAGTTCATACGCTTTTGAGAAGAGCAAAACCTCCGTTGCATGCACATAAGCTGCAGAAAATAGTAGCAAGAGTGTTAATCTTAGCACGATACTACTCTTCATTTAAGCTCCTGCCTAACATCTCTTCAAAAGGTCTTACAAGATAGTTAAGTGCTGTTCTATCGCCTATATTAATCATGACTTCTGCCGGCATGCCTGAAACCAATACAAATTTATTCTCTTCTAGTAATTTTTTACCCTCTTTTGTAACTTCTATCTTCGCTTCATAGTAAGGAACATGCGATGCTTCATCTATAAAAATATCTGCCGACACATGCACAACTGTACCTTCAATGGCAAGAACATGTTTTAAATTAAAAGCTGAGAATTTAACTTCTGCAAGCAGTCCAACTCTAACCTTGTCAACATCTGTTGTTTTTACTTGCGCTATCACTAAAAGCTTTGCATCCTCTGGAATAATTTCAAGGATTGGTTTACTTGGACTTACAACACCGCCGACGGTATGTAAACTAAGTCCAACAACCGTACCGTCAATAGGTGAAGAGATAGTCGTTCTTTTTAAAACATCTTCATTTGCAACTATTTTTGATTTCAGGTCTGATATATGCGTTTCTGCTTCTACAAATTTTTGTAGAGTCTCATTTTTAAACTCTTTTTCTCTTAGTAATTTTTGCGTGCCAACTTCGCTTATCTGCTCTTTTAGCTTCGCTATTTCAGATTTTGCATTCGCCAAATCACCATCTATCATATTACTTTCTCGTTGCAGGTCTCTGATTTTTTGCTTATCAACAAGTCTCTGTTTAAATAAATCTTCCCACTCTGAAATTTCCTCTTTAATAGATTCAAGTCTATTTTGCTTACTAGCTATCAATGAGGTTGTACCATCAATTTGGCTTTGAAGTTGTACAATTCTGTTGTTTGTAATTGTAGTTTCATCTTCAATAGATTTATTTGCCGAGACAAAAATATTTGTCTGATTTTTGATTGAATCCGCATCATGCAACTCTTCTGGAAATTCTATCTGCTTTAATTTGTCTCTTTGAGCTTTAAGTCTTGCTAAAAGAGCGATGCCGTCTTGATATTGTGCATTGAGAATATCAAGTTGCGCTTTCACCTGTACATCGCTCAGCTTCATTAAAATTTGCTCTTTTTTTACCTTATCGCCATCTTTAACATAGATAGCATCAATGACTCCGCCCTCTAAATGTTGAATGGTTTTTTTACCTAAATCTGCCGATACCTTTCCGGTAGCGACTGAAGAGGTTGCAAGCGGAGCAAAAGCCGCCCAGCCACCCATCAACACAAAAACTACAAATACAACCGCTAATCCAAATCTAATTATTGAAGTGTCATCACTTAATGGCACTTTTATCTGTTTATTATCCATAATCTTTCCTAAGCGCTTGGTTTACTAAGCGATATTGTTTGCATTGGCTGTGGGTTAGCTGCCGGCTTTTGTGGCTGAGCAGTTGCACCTTGTTGTGCTGCAGCTAATCTTGAGAGAACTTCATTTGTATCACCGTAAAGCTCTAACAATCCCTGTTTTATTACAGCTAACTTGTTTGTAACCTGCAATATATTCGGTCGATGTGTAATGATAATTACAGTTGTTTTACTCTCTTTTAAAGATTGTATAGCTTGTACAAGCGCTGCTTCACCTTGGTCATCAAGATTTGAATTCGGCTCATCAAGAACAACTAAAACCGGATTATCGTAGATTGCACGTGCAAAACCTACTCGCTGTCTTTGACCTCCCGAGAGCGATTCGCCGCCAGCGCCTATTTTTGTATCATACCCGTTAGGCAATCTCAAAATCATCTCATGTACGCCGGCTTTTGTTGCAGCTTCTACAACTTTTGCCGGATCTACTTCGGCAAATCTTGAAATATTCTGACTGATAGTTCCTTCAAAGAGTTCTATATCCTGAGGAAGATAACCTATATATTTTCCTAGGTCAACTTTATCCCACTGGTAAATATCTGCTTTATCAA
>JAUSKV010000381.1 GCA_030646745.1 Sulfurimonas sp.
AGCTCCTTTAACGATTATTGAAAAATATAAATTATTCTTGAGTAAAGATGCACTTTTTGAAATCTTAGCTAGAATTAACGCTGATGAAAACGCTCTGAGTATCCTAAATGAAACTCTCATCAGTTTATTGTCTGCCATGGAGTTGTTAGAAGCAGATTATGTAAGAATAGCAACTATTCTATCAGCCGGTATGGTACCGGAACAGAGAATAAATCTATTTAGCACTTTAAGCGACTCTCATGAAGAGGCTATGAGTGCATATCTGTTTACTCTGTTTGATTTGGAGATGTTAGAACCTGCAGACGAAATTTTGCAAAATTCACAACCTTTAGAGTATCTGAACTTCAAGTCCTATCGTGCACTCAAAGAGTGTAACAAAAACTTTAATATAAACTTGTTTGTTTAACCTTTACGTATGCCAGGAAATTTAAAAATTCTATCCTTTGAAAAACCTATATTCGTTTTAGCTCCTCTTGCAGGCTATACGGATCTTCCCTTTAGAAGCGTTGTAAAAAAGTTTGGAGCAGATCTAACTGTGAGTGAGATGCTAAGCTCCAATGCCCTCTCTTACGGCTCAGCCAAAACATTCCACATGTTAAAGAAATCCCCCATAGAAAATCCATACTCTGTTCAAATAGCAGGCGCAGAGGTGGATGTTATAAAAAAAGCGGTTGAAATACTTAATACGCAAGAGGGAATAGATATAATTGATCTCAATTGCGGCTGTCCGGTTCCTAAAATTGTGGGACATGGAAGCGGAAGCTCACTTCTCTTAAATCTGCCTCTCATGGGTGAAATTATAAGAACAATCAAAGATACCTCCAACAAAAGTTTGACAAGTGTTAAAATCAGACTTGGATTTGAGAAAAAAAATCATATAGATATAGCAAAAATGGTAGAAGATAGCGGAGCTGATTTTTTAGCAGTACATGGGCGAACCCGTGCCGGTAGATTTAAAGCCGCTGTTGATTATGATGCGATTAAAGAGATTAAAGAGGCTGTATCAATTCCTGTAATTGCAAATGGCGATATAGACTCTTATGAGAAAGCCCAGTGGGTTTTGGAACATACCGGAGCCGATGGTGTTATGATAGGTCGCGGAGCCATCGGTGCTCCATGGATTTTTCATCAATTAAAGAGCGGCAGTGCCGATATAGATATGTCTTTAAAACATGCAATTATCATGGAACATTTTGATAAGATGATAGAATTTTATGGAGAGAGAGGAGTTACTATGTTTAGAAAACATGTCCATACCTACTCTAAAGGGTACAGAGGTGCGTCAATCTTAAGAAATGATGTAAATAGAATAAATGAGAGTTTAGAATTTAGGGGCGTTATAGATGAATTTTTCAAAAACAGCGAGATATTAATATAATGTTAAATATTTCTCAGTCTATTAAAACACTGGACGATGTTGATATAGCTGACAACCTATTTCATTATGATTACAATACAAAACATCTTTTATCACTTTTGGCAAAAGATATAGATGAGGAGGATGTCCTCTATTTAAGTTCATACCGCTCTTTTGAGGGTGAGGTTTTTGAGAACTATATTTATGAAAAACTCTTAAGATATGCCCAAAAGAGTGACGATATAGAAAAGTTTATCTTAAAAGGTTTTCATCAAAACAAAGAAAAATCAAATCCAAATACACTCTCTATAAGTGAAAAACAGCAGATAGTTTATAGAACAAAAAGCAGAGAAATCAGTGAATTTGATGCCATGCTAATCACGAAAGACAAAGAGCTCTATTTTGTAGAGATGACACTTGTTAAATCTGTTCTAAAACTCAAAAAAAGACTGAGAAAGAAAAAAGCACTTTTGGAAATTATATTTCCTCAGTATGAAATAAAAGCACTTATTATCTTAAATGAGGGTGCAACAGGAACAAAACAGTTGCCAGATTACTGCAAAGTTTGGTTTACGAAAGAGTTCTCTGCAAAGAATATTTTAGCACACATAAAAAATCCGCATGCCAAGAAGTTAGAGCCAAAAGAGAAGATACATTCAGAGAAAATGTTAGAAGCACACTCTATGAAGCTTCATCCATTTAGATATTACAACACAATGACATGGCTGACAAAAACATTAAGAGCTCATAAAAAGCATATTCTTGATATGACTTTTTTAATGAGTGAAAGTGTTCAAAGGTATCATGATTTGTATAATAAGTTTTACATTGGCTACATGAGTGTTAGTGAAGCAAAAAATTTACTTAGTTTGGATGAAACACTCTATGATGTGAACCAAAGGGTTGTAGTTGCTATAGAAAAGAAGCACTCTGACGAGATAGTTTTAACCTATTATATACAGACGGCTCGTAAAAAACTCTATCTCTACTCTTTTGAAAATGGGGTAATGAGCAAAGAGAAAAAAGACCCTTACGGCATTACTGTTACAGAAGTTTATCACATAGATAAAATTATGGATGAGAGCTACAAACTCAATATGGCGAATATAAATATGATTAAAAAACTTTTAAAAGATAAATTTGACGAAGGAAGCAAAAAGTAGCTTTTTACGCCTCATACATTATTCCGGCCGCTTTTTCTTTGTAGATTTGTAAAGGCTCTTTTTCTTCAATAAATTCTGTCAACTCTTTGCGTCTATTTTGTAGAATCGTTTCAAAATCATCTTGAGTAACGGGTTTGTTATCTGTAAATTTATCCAGTAAAACATTGTTTGTCCCCATCACAACGAGATAGCTTTGTTCAGCAAAATCAAGCATTACGACACTGTTCTGCTCATTTATATTTTTTTGGAATCTTATAGTAACATTTTCACCTGCAGCCGAAAACGCCTCTTTATTCTCTTTAAACAGCCAAGATTTATAATTAGGTTTTTCTTTATTCTGAGCAATTCTTTTGTTAAGTAAAAATAAAACAACAATACCTATAATTAAAATTCCTACAACAATATAGTAGCTTGAAGATAATTCATCACCTTGTTTTGTTGGTAGCGAACTGAGGGAGGATGCAGTGGTTTGCTCATTTGCAGAGTTTTCTTTAGCCGGAGCTTCATTAGTAAATCGTAATCTTAACCCATAGGAATCAGATGTTTTGGAAGCCTTTAAAACTACAGAAGGAGGCACAGATGCTACCATCTGTGTATAACCATCCATCGGCGTAATTACGAGTGAATTTAAAAATTTCGAAGAGAGCTCTTTTGATTTTGATGCTTCTATTGTAGCACCTTCAAGCTTTATTATGATATTTGATGCACTGACACTTTGCTTTATAACCCCATTGTATGGAGCGTCAAAGGTAATCATAACATCCACTCTATCAGTTCTGTCGTAAATATTATAACTTAATATTTTAGAGGCATGAAGCACAAACGGAATGAGTAAAATAAAGAGTAATTTAATCATAATCTTTCTTTTGAGAGATGATACAATACAGCACTAGAATCAAGTACTTCATTTATACGAATAGCAAGATTTTTTTCATACACCATAACTTCACCTTTACCTATAATACGACCATTTACATACGACTCAACACTTTCTCCGGCTGGTTTTTTAAGGTCTATTATTGACCCCTTCTCTAGCTTCAGTATCTCGGCAACACTCAATTCTGTTTCGCCTAAATCTGCTACAAACTCTACTTCCATGTCTAAAAGACCGGAGTAATTCATCCATGCCAACTCTTCATCGGCATTGAATTCCGCTTCTTTTGCACCATAAACTTGTTTGTTTTT
>JAUSKV010000034.1 GCA_030646745.1 Sulfurimonas sp.
ACTTTTTAATCCATGTAATCATCTCTAAATCTTTAGAGGTGTTTACAAGATTTGTATTGATTGAAAGTCTCAAAAACTGTTCACTTGTGTCTATTTTGTCATTTATTTCCATTCCCTGAGGCAAGCTCATGGAGTAGAGTAAGAGATATTGTGCCACAAGATTTTTATCTTGCGGTATCTCATGTAAAGATTTTTCATCTAATACTTTTTGCATGCGGACAACTATATCTTTGAGGGAGGTCGTAAATCTTATAGTATTATACTCTGCTCTTAAATCATCCTCAAACCGCACTACTGTGTTTAAAAACTCCGGATTCTTCGCACCCTCTTTGCGTTTAGAGTCTAAGATAATCTCATAGACCATAGAGCCTGTCAGATTTTTCTCTATAAAATCACTTCCGCTTCTCACCGGCGTATCGGCAGAGAAATATTTTATGCTGTTGCTGTCCACCTTGATGAAACTAAGACCATAAGCAAAAAATATAAAGAGGAGACCAAAGCTATAAACTATTTTTTTATCATGTTTTACTATAAAAGCACCATACCCTTTTGTGTGAAAAAGATTTAAAAATTTTAATGGTTTTACCTTATGTTTTTCTCCAAATATCAATCAAAGTACCGGTACTATTGTAACAGTTAAGACAAATGCGATAACGGCTGCAGCCGTTATCGCTATGCCTAATGTTGCAATTGGCTCTATTGCACTGAGTCCAAGAGACGCAAATCCAGATGCGGTTGTAAACGAGGTCAAAGCAACCGGCTTAATATTTTTTTGAAATGCTGTGGTTAATGCTTCTTTATTGTTTATATTTTTACTTCTGTAAAAGACCCATGCGAGATAGAGGTGCATAGCATCTGCGATAGCAATAGCTGTTACAAAAGAAGGAATATTTACCGTAAAATTATTGAGTTTGTATCCAAGCAATACCTGTATGCTAAGCACCAATAAAAAAGTAAAAACAATTACGATGGATGGCACTAAAACACCTAAATAAGTTCTAAAAAGTGTAAACAGCAACACTATAACCATAATCACAGCGAGAGGCATAAGGACCATCGCATCACTTTGTGAGATTGTGACCAAAGAAGCTGTAATAGCGGGTGCACCTGTGATATAAAACATATACCCACTCTCTTTACTAAAAGTATCTGTTACATCTTTTAGAGCCTTCATCACATAGATATTTACCTCTTCATCCGCTCCGCTTTCGTTTGAGAGTCGAACTGCTATGGCGGTTGTTAAGCCATCTTTATCTATAAGTTGATTGAGTATAAGCTTGTCGTTTATGGCAAGTACTCTTTTTTCTTCTAAATTTTTAAAATCTTTTATAAAATCTTCTACAATAATTTCATCATCTTGCGAACTTATGTATTGATAGTTTGTAAGGCTATCCACCTTTCTGACACCGTCAATTTTTTTAAACGCATCACTTAAAGCTAAAATTGTTTGCACCGCTTTTGGATTAAATATCCCGTTTTCATCTTTAAAAGCAACTATAAAAGTGTCGTCACCGCTAAAAGTAGTTCTAAAATGCTCGTAATCTTTTAAGATTTTAGACTCTTTATCAAACCATATTTTGTAACTTCCTTCGTATGCCAAATCTTTTAAGGCTATTGAAAACAAAGCAACCATAAGCGTTGTTAAAACTAAAATCATGTATTTATATCTGTCAAGAAAATCTATATATGTTTGCACATGCCAACCTTTAAAATGAATATGTAAGCCCAATCATAACTTTGTTGGACTCCTTGATTTGTGATAAAACGGTTTTGTTTGCCGGTAAGAGCCGAAGATATTCACCGCTTAAAACTAAATTATCTATAACTCTTGATTGCGCCTCTATTTTAAAAACTTTTTCTTCATTTATCATGTCGTATAAAATACCGCTTTTTATTTCGCTGTTTCTTACATCGTTAAAGTTCAATTTGAGTGCCAAAAAAATATCATTATCATAGATTTCAGATATATCTACATTTTTAATTTTGTCGTCCATGTAGATATATCTGTAATACTCGGTGTAAAGATTGAGACCAACACCAAGAATTTCATCTAAACTGTTTTCCATGCCAAAAGTGAGTTGTGTGTAATCACTCATCACCTTATCGCTTAGCACATCCGTATAGCTTGTTTCACACTTAAAAATTGTCTCTTGATAAACAATGTTTGAGAGAAGCATAAATTTGTTTACTCTGTACGCATACTGGGAGAGTTCAGATGGAGCCGTGAGTATAAAGTATCGTTTGCTGTCATATCCTTGAAGCAGTATCAGCTTTGTTTCGCTGTCCATGAACGCATTCGTTGCAAAATTGTAAGCAAGATACATTGTCGGTGTGTATCGCGCATCGCTTAGTTTTAAATCCTCATTGTAGTTGATAGCAAAAGGAGAGAACGGCGTAGTGTTTTTTGGATATTTCTGATTCTCTTCATAGAGCTTGACTCCAAATTCAAGACTGTTTTCATCAAAATATTTTGAAACCAACAAACCCAAAGCTCCGAGTTTTGCACTCTTATCAAATGGATTTAAGAGGATATTTTTTTGGTTAAAGACATCGGCTACATTGTAACCCTCCAGCTCACCCCAATACTGGACTGTTTTGCCAAGAGTAAGGCTATAATCCACATGCCGCTGCATCAGATACAACTCATTGACATGGATATATTTTTTTTCATCATACTCAGAACTATACAAATATTCCAATGCTATATTTGTTGCAAAAAAATCATTTTCAAATTTTAGTTTTGTATCTCCTTCAACCGTTTTTTCATCAGCAAAATCACTGTACCCTATATATTTAGTAGAGATATTAGATTTTTGTTCCATGGCATGTGCAAATGTAACCAATACAAATAGCAGTAGTAATTTCATCATTGCAACACCCTTTTTGAAAAATCATCTTCACTCAGTCCTACTTTGATTCTATCCTCATCCCAAGTTAATACACTGCTTTTTTTGGTTTGAACATTGAACATCTCCATCTTTTTAATTCTATAAACTCCTTCTAGTTTTATATATTCCAAAAATGAAACTTCTTTAAGTAATCTGTTTTGCTTATCAAAATACGCACCGAATTTTGCTAGATATGTTTGCGTATCGATGTAAAGTACCTGCTTTAAATAGCCGCTCTCTTTATCCTTTGGCACTCTTGTGATTACAAAATATTCCGCATCATCCTTTACAATCTTCTGCACCTCTTCTAAATAGGAGTATTTTTTATAATTTTGTGATGAAATATCCTCATAGCTAAACTCACTTGCCATAAAAGAGCCGGATTTATCGCCTGAACTTATTCTTTTTACCCTCTTTAAAGCGGGCAGATAGAGCCATTGTTTATCATCCTCTCCTATCTCCTCATAGCTAAGAAGTTTTGTATCTTTTATATCTATGGGATACAAAAATCCAACCAAGGTTTTATCTCCATCGCTAGATTCGAGTTTTTTTATCTCTAGTTTTCTAATATTTTCTACACCTTGTGCATTTTTCAGAATCATCGTATTTATAGAAATACTATCTTTGTAGCCAGACATATTTTCATACGATTTTTTGGCGATTTCCATCGAACTCTCTCCAAATAACACTATAGTAAGTGTAGTAAGCAGTAATATTTTTTTCATTTTTTCCTTCCTTTAGTTTTATGTGAACAATGTTAACATAAAATTTAGTAAATGTAAACATTGTTAACATAACTTTTATGATAAAATACGCTTATGATAAAAAATG
>JAUSKV010000345.1 GCA_030646745.1 Sulfurimonas sp.
CGGCAACTTCATCTCCTTGTTTTAATACAAAAAAACGAGTCTCATCACTATGTTTTAGAGGACGAAGTCCAAACTTAGTTCGAAGGTCGATTAAAGGTATAACAGAACCACGAAGGTTAAAAACACCCAAAACATAGGCAGGAGTTTGAGGAACTCTTGTCCATCTTATAGGCTTAATAATCTCTTGAATTGTTAAAATAGGCACCGCATACTCTTCTTCACCTATAATAAATCCAACCAACTGAACTATATCAGCAGAGTGTTCTGTGGAGCCTATTTGTTGTTCGCCTTGTTTATTAATAATCTGTTTTAATTTATCACTCATTATAAAAACTCCGATTTAAAATTCACATTTCTTTGAACTACGCTTGATAAATAATCCGCAGAATAAGGTTTTGTAATATATTCAACCATTCCCGATTCTACACCTCTCATTCTATCAGACTTACCTGTTCGAGATGTTACAGCAATTAAAGGAAGATTTTTATATTTATTATATTTTTTAATCTCTCCAGCTAGTGTATAACCATCCATTCTTGGCATCTCTATATCAATGAGCATGGCATCGAAGTTATGGTCGCCCTGCTTTAGAACGTTTAGCGCTTCCTGCCCATCGCCTGCTTCGACTATTGTAACACCTAAGGACTCTAGTGCTTTTCTCATAATCATTCTATCTGTTTTAGAATCATCCACTATCATAACTTTATAGTCACTCGCTCTTGATTTTTCTCTTTTTGAACTGGCACTTGTATCTTCAACCATAGCTTTTGCTTTTACGCCTTTTGCTATCTGCATAAGTGCCGCTACATCAACAATTAAAGTGACACCGCCATCACCACGAATAGTTGCTCCGGCTATTCCCTCAATACCTTTTAAGTAGTCACCCATAGATTTGATAACTATCTCTTCTTGACCGACAAGAGTATCTACGATAAGCCCTAGCTTGCTTGAACCAAGCCCTAAGACAACCACATACGCATGTTCACCCGAGTCTAATATTCGCTCAACTTCAAAAATATCACCGATGTGCACCAAAGAGAGGACATCATCACGAAGTCTCATAACGGAGCGATTTTCAACTGTATATATCTCATCTTTAGAGATACGAACAGTCTCCAAAACAGATGCTAGAGGAATTGCGTAATGCTCCTCTTGAACGCCTACTAGAAGAGCCTGAATGATAGCGAGAGTTAAAGGAATCTTTAACTTCATAGATGTTCCAACACCGATTTCACTTTCGATGTCAATGATGCCGTTAAGTTTTTCGATATTTGTTTTTACAACATCCATACCAACACCACGACCAGAGACACTTGTTACTGCTGCAGCCGTTGAAAATCCCGGTTTAAAGATAAGTGCAAATGACTCTTTGTCGCTCAGAACATCCGCTTCAGCTTCAGTAATAATACCTTTTTCAACTGACTTGTTTTTTAACATCTCAGGGTCAAGACCTTTACCGTCATCATCTATTTGAATAACGATAGCATTACCCTCATTGTATGCTTTGAGGGTAATTGTGCCGGATTCAGTTTTTCCTGCTGCTACACGAATATCTGGGGTCTCCACACCGTGGTCACATGAATTTCTAATAATGTGAACTAACGGGTCGCCAATCTCTTCAACAATTGATTTGTCAAGTTCTGTATCTTCACCAGAAATTTCAAGTTCTATCTTCTTGTTCAATTCACGGCTTAAATCACGAATCATCCTTGGAAATTTATTAAACACTTTTCCAATCGGCAACATTCTGGTCTTCATAACCGCTATCTGAAGATCTGTTGTAACAAGAGAAACAATAGAAACAACTTGA
This sequence comes from Sulfurimonas sp., assembly GCA_030646745.1. GTDB lineage: Bacteria > Campylobacterota > Campylobacteria > Campylobacterales > Sulfurimonadaceae > Sulfurimonas. The sequence goes on from JAUSKV010000345.1 coordinate 1,811, forward strand.
TTCAGCTCTTCCAAGAACTCTTCACCCTCGTATCTCTCTTCAACATCTACATTGATTTTAATCAAACGGTTTTTTGCCAGAACCAGTTCTCCGATAAGATTCATCAGGTGGTCAAGTCTTTTAACATCCACACGAATTGTCTGTTCAACTACTGTCGGAGCTCTTGTTGCAGGAGCTGCCGCTTTTGCATCTTCCTCGTCCTGCTTCGCTTTAGCTGCGGCTCTTGGAGAGGCTTGAACGGCCACAGGAGCCGGAGCCGGTGTAGGTTTTGGTGCCGGCTTAGATTCAACTTCATTCATTGGTTCAGGCGGAGCTTCAGGAACACTCTCCCCTGCTGCTATTTTTGCTGCTCTTTTTGCTTTGTCTTGGTCTTGTCTCTCTTTCAAAAGTCTCTCAATTTCAGCTTCTACTTCATCAGCACCCATGCTGTCGTAATCTGGCTCATCTTGATTAACCTTTGGCTCTTCAACTATCTTCTCTTCGACTATCGGAGCTACAGCAACAGGAGTATGCACATCTCCGCTTCCGCCACTGATTTTATCAAGTCTTTTTACGCACTCGCCAACTTCAATTCCTCCATCAGAACTTGTATCTCTGATTCTAGAGAGAAGAGATTTCATTAAATCTATAGATTCTAAAACAACATCCATAACTTCTGCAGTAATAGCGAGTTCACCATGTCTGGCTTTGTTTAAAACATCTTCCATGTGATGCGTAAGATGCGTCAATACATCAAAATTTAAAAATGACGAAGCACCCTTCACTGTATGTGCAACACGAAAAATTCCGTTTAAAAGCTCTAAGTCATCCGGTCTTGATTCTAGCTCCACCAAATCTTGGTCTAACTGTTCTATCAACTCAAAAGATTCAACTAAAAAATCTTGTAATATTTCCTGAAATTCATCCATATTCAAACTCCTACTTTATATGTGCACGAACGACTCGTGCTACTTCATCATAAAATGAAGCTGCTTCAAACTTAACCAAATAAGCCTCTCCGCCAGCTTTTTTTCCTCTGCCTTCACTAAAACTATCGCTTATGGATGAGTTAAATATAATCGGTATATTATTGAACCTCGTATCCTCTTTAACATTCGCTGCAAAGTGAAAACCATCCATTTTCGGCATTTCAACATCCGATATTATAAGTTTTAAACGGCTAGAGATATCTTTACCATACGCATCATATAGATTTTCTAATTTTTCTAATCCATCTTCACCGTCTGTAGCTTCAACCACTTCAAAGCCCATTTTCACAAGAGCCTCTTTGACAATCTTTCTAGCAGTCGAACTATCATCTAAAACAAGGACTAGTCCGTCAAAGGAGTCTAGCTCTTGCGAAACATAATTAATATCAGGTTCATAAAGTCCCAAATCTTGCACTACACTCTCTAAATCTAAAATAAGCAGCACATTATCATTTTCTATCATTGTAACGCCGGTGATTTTACTTCCATCAATAGAACCTGAACCGCTTCCGAATGTTGATGGCTCTATATCGCTCCAGTTGATTCTTCTTATCCTTTTTGCTTCATGAACGATGAAGCCGATAAGAACATTATTGAACTCGGTAACTATTATTCTTGATTTTTCTTCAATTCCCTCAGGTGCTGTAATACCCATCCATTTTGCAAGGTTAACAACAGGTATTACCGTACTTCTTAAATCAAAAATACCCTCTATATAATCTGGCGTTCCCGGCAGCTCTGTTAACTTTGGAATACGAATAATTTCACGGACTTTTGAGACATTAATCCCATAAATCCCCTCATATATTTCACCGTCTTCCTCTTTTAATATGCGAAAATCAACAAGTTCCATTTCATTGGAGCCGACTTTTAGTGCACTATCATCCATTCTTACTTATCCTTAAAGAAAATATTTTCTTCTAGCAACTCTACTTCTTTGGACGATTTTACAATAAAATATCTTTGATTGCAAGCAAAAGCCCCCAGATTCGTATATCTGAAATTATCAAACTTTATACTTCTGTTTTGATGAAAATGTCCCTCCACAAAATAGTTGCACTTATATTTGTTACTTAATCTTTTTACTATAAATGTATCAAATCCGACAAACTCTCTGCAATCATTTTTTTTACTCAAATAGCTATCGAGTTTTTTTAAAATCAAATTACTGCTTATAAAATTCACAGCTCTTAGAAGGAGTAAAACCAAAGGGTTTCTAATTATGAATGTATATATTTTGTATCCCACATCCTCTCCAAAATCACCATGGGCGAGCATTACAACTTTGTCATTATATTTACATACCAATGGCTGCTGTTTGATTGAGAACACCTTGGCATGCGGAAAGATGTTTTTTAAATTAAAGTCATGATTTCCCTCCAGATAGATTAGCTCTATCTCTTGTGAAATCTCATTTAAAAGCTTTATCGCCTCTTCATTTATTTTTTGAGTATATGGGATTGCACCAAAAAGAGTGTCGAATATATCGCCCAGAAATAGGAGCTGAGTGGGTTGTAGTTTTTTTGAGTGAATCTCTTTTAGAAAACTTAAAAGGTGTGGACGGAGGTGTGAGTAGTGTGCATCTGCAACAACAAATGCACCCTCTTTAATCTCAATATTATGGGACATAAGCGATATTTGAAATTCCTAGGGACTCATTAAGCCCCATCATCAGATTTGCATTTACGACAGCCTGAGATGAAGACCCACGAAGTAAGTTATCTATGGAACTTGATATAAACAAAATTTTACCTCTTTGTTGTACATAAATATCGCAAAAGTTGGTTCCAGCTGTATTTTTCATGTCAACTGGGTTTTTGCTGATTCGAACGAAAGGTTCATCTTTATAAAACTCTTTTAAAACTTCTTCTGCATCAAAATTTTGAGTTACTTGCAGATATATAGATGAAATCATTCCTCTAGTTAAAGGAACTATATGAGGAACAAAACTTACTTCATCAAAAGGAATATTTAACTTTTGTGCTATTTCGGGAGCATGTCTATGAACAAAAGGATTGTAAGAAAATAAATTGTCATTTACATTCACAAAATGAGTGACATCGCTTAACTTTTTACCGGCTCCGCTGACACCAGTTTTTGCATCAATAATAATAGGGCTACTTTCTATTCTTTTCGATAAAAAAGGAAGCATCCCTAAAATTGCAGAAGTTGGATAACAGCCAGGATTTGCTACAAGTGAAGCGGATTTTATCTCTTTTCGAAATAGTTCAGGAAGTCCATAAACAGCATTTTTTAAATTTTCTATATCCGTATGAGGACAATAAAACTCTTCATATACATCTTGTGTAAGTCTGTAATCAGCCGAGAAATCAACAATTTTAACACCTAAAGCCATAAGAGGTTTTACGTAGTCCATCGCTGTTTTATGAGGAACTGCTAAAAAAACAAGTTCACATTTTTTTGCAACCTCTTTTATATCAGCTTTCTCTACATCACACTCATACACTTTTGCCAAGGATGGGTGAAGCTCACTCAGAGTAGTTCCCCCCTCGGAGTTTGCAACATAGTTAAGATGAAATTTTGGGTGATTTATAAGAATTTTAACAAGTTCTAAGCCGGTGTATCCGCTTGCACCGATAATTCCGACATTAATTGCACTCAAACACAATCTCCTGATATTTCACTTCAAGTATCTCATACTCTTTTTCACCGTTTGGAAGTTTCGCTTTAAAATCATCGCCCTCTTCTCTTCCTAAAAGCTGCTTAGCCAAAGGAGAAGCGAACGAAATCAGCCCAATATCAGGGTTACTTTCACATCCACCCACAATCACATAGGTTATCTCTTCATCCGTTTCCAAATCGCACAAAACTACAGTCGAACCAAAGCTAATACGGGCATGTTCAAGCTCTGAGGGGTCAACTATCTGAGCAGAACCGATAATGTCAGCCAATTCAATAAGTCGCCCATCAATAAGTCTCTGTTGCTCTTTTGCGGCATGATATTCAGCATTCTCTTTTAAGTCACCATGTTCAAGTGCCTCTTCAATATCTCTCACTGTTTGCGGTCTTTTTACACTCTTTAAATCTTTCATCTCAGCCTGAAGTTTGGCATAACCAAAAACTGTCATAGGTTCAATTCTTTCCATAATGGTTCTCTTTTATTTAGATTTTTAGTGAGTGATTATATCGAAAGTTGTTTTATAGTTGGTTTCATGGCGGATAAATCAAAATTTATTATTTCACTCTCACACATGATTGTGACTACACACCCTTTTTTACTTACACCTTTTGGCATGTGAATATCTTGTAAAAGTTCTCTATTTTCACCCGTCATAGGGTCGTTTGCGAAAAGTGTTTCTTCTTTTATATAAAATATTCTTCCTCCGCCGCAGCCATCACCGATGATGCCCTCACAAACAAGCGGAGAGTTCAAATCAAAACCATGAATCATCGCTACAATCCTCTTTTGCCTCTTGAATAAACTCTTTAAAATCAGTGCTGTTTGTGTCTAAATTTTGATAACTTTCAAAACTGTACTCTTTAAAAATTTTCTCATCTATACATGTATTCACCGTTTGATTTGTGTCATGTTGACTTGTAGAAATGACCTTCAGTTTTTGCCCGTCATCCCACTCAATATAACTATTATAATAGGGCTGTAAAGTCCACACTGCAAAGCCTAGAGTT
>JAUSKV010000347.1 GCA_030646745.1 Sulfurimonas sp.
GCCTTTGCTCCATCCAAAAGTATTGATAAGCGCACTGCCTCCAAAACCGCCTGCAGCTCCGATAATGCCTGTCATAATCCCGATATCTTTACCGAATCTTTGCGGAACCAATTGAAACACTGCCCCATTTGCCATGCCCAAATTAGCCATAATTAGAAACAGTACAAGTAATGCAAAGACAAAAGGCAGAGTAATCGCCGCACTTAAAATTGCCAAAAGAACAACCGTGCCAAAAAAGAGATAGAGGGATTTGACACCGCCTAAGTGGTCTGCGATGGCTCCGCCGACAGGTCTTAAAATCGCACCTGCAAAGATACAAAGAGCACCAAAATATCCGGCTACTACTTTAACATTTCCCTCATTGAGCATGTCTAAACCAAAAGCACTCATGTCAGCCTGATACGTACTCATAAGATACACTTTCATATATCCTGCAAATCCTACGAAACCGCCAAAACTTACCGCATAAAAAAGGTTAAACCACCAAGTATCTTTGTCTTTAAGCAATTTACCGTAATCTTTAAGTTTTTTAGGGCGAACAGTATAAACCTCTGCCGGTGCATCTTTCGCCATAAACATATAGGTTACAAAAATAATTGAAGATAAAACCGCACCGACTAAAAACACGGACTCCCATCCCCAAAGCTCTGCAATTTTTGGAGCGAATAAGAAGTCGATTACAACACCGATATTCCCGGCTCCTGCAATTCCCAGAACTACACCTTGAAGCTTTGGCGGATACCATTGTCCGGCTTGTGGAAGTGCAACCGCAAAAGATGCCCCTGCAAAACCAAGACCAAGAGCAACTACAAGAAGTTCATCATAAGTAATTCCGGCACCTCTAAAGTATGCATAAAAAAGTACAGCAATAACTACAGCCTGTGAAACCAGTGCAGTCTTTTTCGCACCAAACTTATCTACACCAAAGCCAAGAGCAATTCTTAAAATCGCACCTGCTAATATAGGAATAGATAAAAGAGTTGCTTTTTGCCCCTCACTCATTATAAATCCGCCGACTGCCAATGCCTCGGATATCTCTGTTGCGAGCGGTCCGAGCATTGTCCAAACCATAAAACTAAAATCGAAGTACAAAAATGCCGCTAGCAGTGTTGGCCAGTGTCCTTGTCCTTTTAACGCTTTAAATCCTGCCATCTTATTTTCCTTTAAACTTAATTTTTCATTAAGTATTTTTAAGCTGTAAAATTATACCCCCTATCTATTCAGTATATAGTCACTAAATTGTATAAAAATCATACAGTTGTTATTAATTTTACATTAAACTAGTTGTTATAATTTTCTCAACAATACATAGAGGAGCATTATTATGGAAGCACTACAAAAAATAAGTGAAGCAAGAAATAAAAAACTTAATAAAATTGAAGAGATTAAAAACTCAAAGAGTCCGCTAGAGGCTTTTGAAAAACTTCAAGAGTATGCAAAAAACGGGTATGAGTCCATTCCGGATGATGATAAAAAGTACTTTTTAAAATGTTTTGGGATTTATGACAGACCTGCAACTCCCGAACGCTTTATGATAAAACTTCGCATCCCTGGCGGTCATCTAAATGCTGAACAGGCAAGAGTAATCGGTGCGTGTGCCAGAGATTACGGAGAGGATTATATAGATTTGACAACAAGAGCCCAATGCGAACTAAGATACCTTAAAATTGAGGATATGCCTGCTCTTTTAAAACGACTCTCATCTGTTGGAATTGACGCATTCCAAACAGGTGTGGATAATTTTAGAAATATATTAAATGACCCTTTGGATGCATTGGCATTTGACAATGTTTTGCCGTCTCAGCAGCTTCTTTTAAAACTTCAAAAGATGTTTTTGTACTCTCATGATTGGATTTCTGCACTTCCTCGAAAGTTTAATACGGCAATTACAGGTTCGCTCTCAAACAGATGCAATGTTTACGGGCATGACTGCTCTTTTGTACTGGCTCAAAAAGAGGGCGTTTACGGGTACAACATGTATCTTGGCGGCAAGGTTGGCATTATCGCAAAGAGTGCGGATATATTTTTAAAAAATGAGGATGAAGTGTTAAAAGCCTTTGCCTCCATTGCAGATATATTTAAAAGATTCGGGTTTCGCGACAATAGAAACAAAAACAGACTTTACTTTCTTATAGAAGCAGTAGGCATGCGCGAGATTTCGAGCGCTATCCGAGAGAATGCGGGAATAGATTTCGCAACTGCAGGCGAGACCATGACAAAGATAGATTTTTATGACCCAGATCAGGGTAAAGTACAGCTTAAGGGTGGCTCATTCGGTGTGCATGTAGTTATTCCTTCAGGTGTATTTACGGGCTCTGCGATGATTGAGGTGGCAAATCTGAGTGAGAAATATGGAAATCAAGAGATACGATTTGATATGGAACAGAGTCTTTACATTCTAGGTGTTAAAGATGTTGATGCACTTTTAAAAGAGAGTTTTTTTGAGCGATATAAGAGTGTCAATACTCCCTATTTTAATCATCTTATAGCATGTGCAGGAACAGCGCACTGCCCCTTTGGAGTGATTGAAAACAAAAATGATGCAATTTCTATGTCAACATATTTGAGCGAAAAAGTAGCGTTAAAGTCCGGCAGAGTTCGAATGTACTGGTCGGCATGTGTAAAAGGTTGCGGCATACATGGTCTGGGAGATATCGGGTTTGAGGGGTGCAAGGCAAAAGTCGGTGGTGAAACGGAAGATGGAGTTCATATCAGTCTTGGCGGAAAACTTACAAGCGAAGGAGTTGAGGGATATACGGTTGTAAAATCTGCACCTCTGAGATATGCTAAATATTATGTTGAAACTCTTATGTTGGAATACAAAAAACACAAGGGTGAGAGTGAGAGTTTTGAGCAGTTTCACGATAGAATTTTAGCACAATATACGTCGGCAAATATCGGCTTTATGATGCAGCTTGGAGCCTATTTGAGAGAAAAAAATATAGATATTGAGTTGGGATTCGGAGCGAATGTAAAAACAGGTAAAAATGAGGAGTTTGAAGTTTTTGAGCTAGGCAGAAAACTCTATGCAAAATTGGCGGGAAAAGAGGCATATTCCGCTTATGATAGATTTACAAATGTATTAAAAAACGAGAAGTTGGAAATGATAAGAGATTTAGTTCCTCATGCCGATGAGAAGTTAGCGCAGATGTGTGAAAAAATCTTGGATACAAAAGAGGAGAGCAGAGCTGTCGTTTTTTCTGAATTAATACCTTTTATAAGTTTGTAAAAGGTGTTTACTGATGTTACGCACTCAAACGAACGCGTCCGTTTGAGTGGCAGGGACAAATGTCCCTACAACCCCCTAAAGCTACGAAAAATAAATTTTTCGAGATTTACATGATGTTTTACACACTTTTGCATAAAGCTGCATAACATTAACTATTTAAACCAGCTTTTCATCTTATCGATTGCAGAGTCTAAAATTCCTTCATGCGGCTTTGACTCCTCTATGCCGAAAGAGTCTTGCAGCTCCTTTAAAAGGGCTTTTTGTTTGTCGTTTAGCTTTTTTGGATAGGTGATATTTACCTGTGCAACAAGGTCACCCTTTCCATGCCCATGAACATCGGCTATTCCTTCTCCTCTAAAAGTGAAGTGCTGCTTATCTTTTGTTCCGATATCAAGTTTTAAGTCTAGCTCCCCTGTGAGTGATGGGATTTTAAAACTCTCACCTGCAACGGCCTGAGTGAAAAACACAGGAATCTCTATGTAAACATCATTACCGTTTCTGATAAAGTGTTTGTCCGCTTTGACACTAAATGTGACATATAAATCTCCGCGACTTCCTCTTTTGCCGATGTTTCCTTTGCCTGAAACTCTGAGGCGGTTATCAGAATCTATGCCTGCCGGAATTTTGATAGTAACTTTTTCTTTTACCTCTTTGTATCCGGCACCCTTGCAGCTTGTGCAAGCCTCAGCCGCAGAGCTTCCAACTCCGTTACATACCGGACAAGTTTGAGAAAATGTCATAAAGCCCTGTTTCATGTAAACCTGACCCTGACCGCCACACTGTTTACATGTGGCAAGTTTACCATCTTTCGCACCCGTGCCTTTGCAGTCGCCGCAGGCATTTTTATAGGAGAACTCTATCTCTTTTTCACATCCAAAAACAGCTTCATGGAAACTGATTTGCATGTTAATATTCATGTCAAGAGAATATTTTTCTATATCTGCAGGATTTTGGCGGCTTCTGCCTCTGCCTCCGCCAAAACCGCTAAACATCTCCTCAAACATAGAACCTAAATCATCAAATCCACCGGATGAACGACTCGAACCTCTGCCTTGAAGACCCTCTTTACCGTAACGGTCATATATGCCTCTCTGCTTGTCATCGCTTAGGCATTGGTAGGCTTCATTACATAATTTAAACTTGTGCTCAGCATCGGCGTCACCCGCATTTTTGTCTGGATGGTACTTTTTTGCCATCTCCCTGTACGCTTTTTTTATCGTCGTTTTGTCTGCCGTTCGTGTCACTTCTAATATTTCATAATAACTTAAATTTTCCATTTTACCCTACATAATTCAATATTTTTTTGGAATTATACCGTTTTTGCAGTTTAATATTAGTATAATTCCACCCATGAAATCAGCAATTTACTCTTTATTAACGGCACTGTTGTTCTTTGGTTGTTCGAATATGCCCGAAGTGGCTCAAAAAGATGAAATCATAATGCCATCTGAAATTAAGCAGTGTATTGAAGAGAATGCAACAAAAAGTGATGATACTTCCGAGGAGGTTGCTCAAAATGATGAGAGTGCTTCAGAAGCTGTTTCGGATGATTATCAAAAAGTTTCATGTAGCTCTCTGCCAAAAACACACCTAAAAAAAAGTAGTTTCAAAGAGCTTCCAAAATGGGAAAAAGAGGATTACAGCTCTGCATTAAAAGCATTTGTTGAGAGTTGTAATACAAAAAAAACACAAAAAATGTATGGGGATTTGTGCGTAAAAGCCAAAAATACCAAAAATGCAAAAGAATTTCTTCAGCAAGAGTTTGAACCCTACGAGATAAAAAATGAAAAGAAAAAGAATGAGGGCTTACTGACTGGCTATTATGAGCCGCTTTTAAACGCCTCTCTCACTAAACATGGCAAATATCAATATCCTATTTATAACACTCCGGATGATTTAATTACGGTTGATTTAAGCTCTATCTACCCGGCTCTTAAAGATTATAGACTCAGAGGCAGACTTAAGGGTAAAAAGTTGGTTCCTTATTACACAAGAAAAGAGACGAGTTCTAACCATATAAATGCGGATATTATCTGCTACTCTGACTCTAAATTGGATATCTTTTTCTTGGAGATACAAGGCTCAGGCAGAGTTTTGCTAGATACTGGGGAGACAATGTTTATCGGTTTTGATAACCAAAATGGGCACAAATATAGAGCGATAGGGCGCTATTTGGTAAAGATAAAAGAGTTGAAAATCGAAGATGTTACTCTGCAAAATATAAAAAAATGGCTGATAGCACATCCTGATAGAGTAGATGAAGTGCTCAATTATAATGAGTCGGTTGTCTATTTTGAACAGAGAGACAAAGCGGCAACAGGTTCTCTCGGTATTGAACTCACAGCAAATCGTTCCATTGCAGTGGATCAAAGATATATTCCTCTAGGGAGCATGTTGTATCTTGATGCGGGCAAAGATAATATGAACAGAGTAGTTTTGGCGCAGGATACCGGTGGTGCAATAAAAGGTGCAGTGAGAGCAGATATGTTTTTAGGGTATGGAGAAGAGGCTATGAACAGAGCAGGGGAGCTCAAAGCAGCGCTTAAACTTTGGATTTTACTTCCAAAAAATGTGGTCGTAAGCAGTTTATGAGAAGAGGCTCCCATGATAAGTTTAACACTCTTGTAGAAGCTCTTCAGGAGTTGCCTACCATAGGAAAAAAGTCTGCTACACGACTTGCCTATCACATGCTCATGAAAGATAGTTTTGTTGGAATGAAAATTTCACATGCCATAGAGGACGCACTGGGAACGCTCAAAAAATGCAGTGTATGCGGAGGAATGAGCGAAGATGAACTCTGTTTTATTTGTTCGGATGAGAGGCGAGACGCAACGATACTCTGTATCGTAGAAAATGCAAAAGATATTCTGCTTTTAGAGGAGAATGGTCTATTTGACGGAAGATATTTTGTTTTAGATTCGCTTGAAGAGTTGAATATTTCAAATTTGATAAACAGTGTAAACAATGGCATAGAAGAGGTGATTTTTGCACTCACCCCATCTATCTCAAATGATGCGGTTATTCTATATATAGAAGATAAGTTGAGCGGTCACAATCTCAATTTTTCTAAAATTGCGCAAGGTGTTCCGACAGGTGTCAGTTTGGAAAATATAGATATTTTGTCCCTGACAAGGGCGCTAGAAGACA
>JAUSKV010000350.1 GCA_030646745.1 Sulfurimonas sp.
GCGAGCCTGTTTTAAAACAAAAAATTGAGAACTCCGGTATTTTTTTGGAATCAAAACTTAAAAGTGTACAAAACCCTCAAGTCGAGTTAAAAAATCTTTTGAGGGAACTTGATAAAAGCCTCGCAAAAAGTGATATTTTTACCGTTAAAGTTATTGGTGAAAAAATCAAAGAACTCTTAGAGACTCCAACTCTCAAAGAGGCTTCAAATGCCGCCCTTTTGCAAACTTCAAAAGATGACCCGACCGCTCTCAAACAGCTGGCAAAAAGTGTTGAGAACATTCTTTCAAAACTTCAAGAGCATATAAAAAGTGCCGATTCTTTAAAAATAACGGCAGAAAAATCTGACCCTCTCTTTTCAAAAGAGAGTGCATCTCTTGCAAAAAAATTAGCACCATTTTGCAACCATGAAAAACTAGCAACACATGAGAATGTCAAAGAGATTTTATCGCAAGATTTAAAATCTGTCCTACTCAAAGCGGGGGAAGAGATGAGTAAATCGTCCCACCCAAATCAGGCTGAAATTTCAAAACAGATAGACAAACTTTTGCTTCAAATAGATTATTACCAGTTGGTTTCTCACCTCTCAAACTCTTCATCGCTTTATTTGCCGTTCTCTTGGGATAGCCTAGAGGAGGGAAATATAAATCTTAAAAAAGATAAAGATAGTAAATTTTACTGCGATATTGATCTTAAACTAAAAGAGTATGGAGAGATCAAACTGAAGTTGGTACTTTATGATAAAAACCAAATAAATATTCAAATATACTCCAACAGCAGTGAACTTAAAGAGATTATAAAAGAGAATATCGGCTCTCTTCGCTCCGCGCTCATAGAGTCTCAAATCACCCCAAGAGAGATACGGCTTTTTGACGGAATAAAAAAAAGTGTAGCCTCGCCCTATGAGAGTAGTTACAACCATATAGATTTAGGATTTGAGGTAAAAGTATGAAAAAAGCCGCTGCCCTAAGATATGACAAGGAGAAAGAAAACGCTCCAAGAGTAATAGCCAAGGGAGAAGGAAGGACAGCTGAAAATATCATAAAAATCGCAGAACTTCACAACCTTCCGATAAGAAAAGATGAAGACCTCATCGAACTCCTCTCCAAAGTAGAACTAGACAAAGAGGTGCCGGAAGCACTCTACAAAGCCGTTGCAGAAATTTTCAGTTTTATTTATAAGGTGACAAGAAAATAGAAAGTTTATATTTTTCACATGCCGAATATTGTGGCATTTCATGATGAAAATTCAAGGCTTGAAAGGATAAAATAACGAACTTAAAATAAGTAAAAGGCTTGACATGAACTATTACAATAGAATTAGAGAATTGACAAAGAATATTCCGGTTGAGCTAGTTGACTTTGAAAAGCCAAGAGACCCTGCAAGAACACCAACACAAGCATCTTCAAATTTTATTACAAATAAAGAGCAAGGTGACTGGGCTGAAAATCTTGTTACAAGAGCAATAAACGAAACTTCGACAAATTTTATTGCTGTAAAATATGGCAAATCTGACAGTTTAGTTGCTGGAGAAGATGGGTTTGATACTTTTTACAAAGATTTTCAAACTGAACTTGATACTATTGGAAAAAGACCAGACTTATTAATTTTCAATAAAACAGATTTTGATACTACTTTAGGTTTTGACATTAGTCAAATCCCACATATTCAAATTACAGACTATGTAAAGAAAGCAATTGCTGGAATTGAAGTTCGTTCAAGTGCATTTTTAATTGAACGATATGATGAAGCAATGCAAAAAAGAACTGAAAAGTTTACCGAAATTGCATTTCAAATAAGAAATAAAGTATTAGCAGAATATTTAGATGTTTTAGAACATCCAAATCGAAGCAAGTATATTACTTTATTAAATACTTTAACGATTGAAACAATATCAATCTTTGACTTCAAAGTACCAGGTTGGAGGTCAAACGAAAGACTTATAGAAATCAATAATTTATTCAAAAAATTAAAAATTGCAATAAAAGAAATTCAAAAAAGAGATTATCTTTCAATTACACCAAAAGTTGAAGATATAAAAGTTGTTTACAAATGGATAGAAACCTTTAATGTTCCTCACTTTTATTTTCAAGTATTTTTCGACAAAGTTTACGGAATTTCATTTGAACAAATTCTTACTTTAATTTCAAATCCTGACAATGATGGAGTTATATTTTCAGTTGAAAGGGATGTTCAAAATCAAAATAAAACAACAATCAAAATTAATTCAAAAGCAGGTCATCCTATTGCCTCAAAAGTTGACGAACCTACACACGAAAGCATTAGAAAAGAAATGGACAGAGGAAGATTATTATTTTATGTAACATTTAAAGGTGGAACTGCATATCTTGATATTAATAATTTGAGAGAGATATTAGGAATTAAAGAAGCTAATTTTTAATGATAGACTTAAAAATACATCTTCAGGATAATTATATTGAAAATGAATATTGCAAACAAACATCATTAGAGCACCGCAAAAATTTTGCCCAATTTTTTACACCATTGCCAGTTGCAGATTTAATGTCTAAATGGCTTCTAGGAAATGCAAATTTAAAAACTGTTTTAGAACCAGCCTTTGGATTAGGTGTATTTTCAAGAACACTCTTGGCGTACAAAAAAGATATTAAAATCAAAGGTTTTGAAGTTGATAAAATCATTTTTGAAAATGCAAAACAATACTTTGAAAACATAAAAAATACAAATATTATTTTACAAGACTATATGTATAACGACTGGAAGAATAAATATGATGGTATTATTTGTAATCCACCCTATTTCAAATTTCATGATTATGACAATAAAAATATTCTCAAAGAAATCGAAACAAATTTAAAATGCAAGTTAAATGGTTTTACAAATCTCTACACATTATTTTTATTAAAATCAATTCATCAATTAAAAGAAAATGGTCGTTGTGCTTATATTATTCCTTCTGAATTTTTAAATTCCGATTATGGTAAATTAGTAAAAACATATTTACTAAAAAGTAAAACATTAAGACATATTATTGTAATTGACTTTGAAAAAAATGTTTTTGATGATGCTCTAACAACCGCATCAATAATACTATGTGCAAATGACAACTTGACAGATAAAGTACAATTTAGTAATATAAAATCTTTGTATGATTTAAGTGAAATAGACATATTAATAGCTGATTATCCAGAAAATTTAAATAAAAAACAAATTTATAATTTTATAGACTTGAATCCAGAAATAAAGTGGAAAAC
>JAUSKV010000353.1 GCA_030646745.1 Sulfurimonas sp.
TTTTTCATTTTCAAAATAATCTATAATTTTTGATTGTGCCTCTTTGGAATTGAGTCCGTCAAACTCTTTTGAGTTAAAAAGCTCTCCGACCTCCGTAAATGCCGAATCCTCTTTTAGCTCGCCCTCATAAGGTTTTATAACTGCATTTATAGGCAAGTCATATTTTTTGGCAAAATCAAAATCTCTGTCATCATGTGCAGGAACAGCCATAACAGCGCCGCTTCCATAATCCATAAGAACGAAGTTCGCTATCCAAACAGGAACTTTTTTGCCGCTCAGAGGATGAAGTACATCAAGTCCGAGAGAGACACCGGATTTCTCTTTTTGTCTGTCGATTGAAGAGGTTGTTTTCATCACTTTTATTTGGGCAATTACATCTTCCGACAAAAGTCCATTTTCAATCATGTATGAAACTATCTCATGTTCAGGGGCAAGTGCAGTGTAGCTCACGCCGTAGATTGTGTCGGGTCTTGTTGTAAATACATCAAAACTTTTAAACGTATTACTCAATTTACTCAAAGAAGCTTCATCAAAATAGAGGTCAAAAGCCAAGCCGTTTGATTTTCCTATCCAGTTCTCCTGCATGGTAAGAACCTGCTTCGGCCAGCCGCCTTCAAGTTTTTTTAAGTCATTGAGAAGCTCATCACCGTACTGAGTGATTTTGAAGTAGTATTGATTCATATCTTTTTTGACAATCGGCGTGTCACATCTCCAGCAACACCCTTCAACAACCTGCTCATTCGCCAAAACAGTCTGGTCATGCGGGCACCAGTTGAGCATCCCTTTTTTACGGTAAAGAAGCCCTTTTTCGTACATGTCGATTATAAAACCCTGTTCAAACTTCGTGTAAAGCTCATCACTCGTTGCAAGTTCTCGCTCTTTTGAAAACGAAAAACCAAGAGAGTAAAACTCATTTTTCATATAATCTATATTGTCATATGTCCATTTTTTTGGGTGTGAACCATTTTTGATAGCTGCATTTTCGGCAGGCATGCCAAAGCTGTCAAAGCCGATTGGGTGAAGAACATTGAAGTTTTGTTGACGGTAATAGCGGGCAAAGGCATCGCTAATCGTGTAGTTTCTAACATGTCCCATATGAAGTCGCCCGCTTGGGAAAGGAAACATGCTCAGTATATATTTTTTTTCTTTACTAAAATCTTCGCTAGGTTCAAAACTTCTGTTTTCTTTCCAAAAGTTTTGCCATTTTTTTTCTATTATTTTTGAACTGTATTCCAACTATTTCTCCTGATACTATAATGATTAAGGATGCACATGAGTATATTTTACTTTAAATAAATTGCGAGTATTGTACAAAAAGTATCTTAATAAGTGACTGAATAGAAGGATGGAAGGAAAGTGAAATAAATCAGTTATACAATTTAAAAATCTAAATCCAAACTACTCTCCTGCTCTGACACAACGCACAAAAAGGGTCGTGCCCTTATAGTTGCTGCGCGCTTGACCATCATAGAAGTCCACAACCCATGCACCATCCTCGTAGCCCTCATAGGGAGTAGAACTCCAGTAATAGTATGTGATATCAGTTTGTGTAAATGCACTCGCAATAGCCGGATTTACTCTGCTTGTATCTATAATGCTTTTTAACTCATTGATATTTGGCAGCCGCCAATTATTCTGTTTGCCTAAAGCGAGATTTTCGCATGTATCTATTGCATTTTGCCATGTCTTGACCTTTCCTATGTCATTATCTTGCCACTGCAAACCTGTTGCACTATCGCTTACAATTTTTGTATTTGCATCACGCACGAAATCTGCCATTAAACCGACACTAAGCCCTATTACGACCAAAAGAATTTTTCTCATTAATCGCTCCTACTTTTACATCACTCCAGATTCGTATTGCGCTCTCATTTTTTCTTTTTCTGCTCTATTTTTTACCTTTTCTGCCATATTCTGACGATAGCCTGCTACGCTAAATCCTGTCCAAACAACAAGTTGCGCTGCAACAAAAATCGAGCTGTATGTTCCGACAATAACTCCGATAAGCATTGGGAAACTAAAGCCTAGCATAATGTCACCTCCAAAAATAAAAAGGGTCAGTACAACGAAAAATACAGTTAATGAAGTGAGCGTTGTACGCGACTGTGTACGAGAAACTGCTTCGTTAATAATCATAACAAAATCTGTCTCTTTGGACTCTTCTATATGCTCACGAACACGGTCATAAACAATGATGGTGTCATGGATTGAGTAACCCAAAATCATTAAAAGTGCCGCGATACTCTCAATGTTAAAATCAACTTCAAAGTAAGCGACAAATCCAAAAGTAATAACTATGTCATGGATAATCGCAATAATAGCTGCAAGGGCAAAACGCCACTCATAACGAAAGGTTACCGTTGCCATAATCGCCAGAAGAGTGAGAAAAAATGCACTGAGACCTTTAACACGCAACTCATCTCCGACTTTTGGACCGACCATGTCAACACGGCGAATCTCAAAATCACCCGTGCCTTTTAAAATCTCTTTTGTTGTGTCGCCGATGTCATGACCCAGAGCCACAGT
>JAUSKV010000355.1 GCA_030646745.1 Sulfurimonas sp.
GATTTTTCTTTTTTTGATATTTTGCATAAAGGAAGTTTTAAATCTTTTAAATTGAGCATCAAGAGGCTCCTCAGCCTCTGCAATTTTAATTATTATTCCGGAGAGTTTTAATTTAGCATATTTATTAGCCTCTTTTTTATCTTCGGCATAAATCGGAAACTCCTCTTTTTTCCCTTTTATAAGAACAGTTGCAATAAAATATTTCATCCTTTCGCCACCTTTAAAATCTCTTCTAGGGAGGTTATCCCGTCTAAAGCTTTCTGTATCCCATTTTCAAAAATGGTTACAAACCCGTCACTCAGAGCTTGCGCTAACATGGCATCTTTTGGAGCACCTTTTGCAATGAGGCTAGAGAGACCATCGGTGATACTCAATACTTCACATATCATCTCTCTTCCCATATATCCTGACTCATTGCACTCTTTGCACCCTTTGCCTGTGTAAAATTTGGCATCTTTTGGGATAGCATGGTGCAGCTCTTCAAGTGTAGAAGCTGAAATCTCCTCAATTACTTTACAATGTTTGCATATTTTTCTAACAAGTCTTTGCGCTTGAATTGCTACTAGGGCACCGCTGATGAGATAGTGTTCAATACCCATGTCAACCATTCTTGGAATGGCACTTATAGAGTCGTTTGTATGCAGGGTAGAGATAACCAAGTGACCTGTAAGTGCGGCTTTAATCGCTATTTCTAATGTTTCTTGATCACGAATTTCACCAATCATGATTTTGTCGGGATCTTGTCTTAAAATTGAGCGAAGAGCGTCTGCAAAACTGAGTCCAACTTTTGGATTGACCTGAACTTGCTGAATGAGATTCATTCTATACTCAACCGGGTCTTCAACTGTGATGACTTTATCTTCAACATTTCTAAGCTCATTTAAAGCGCCATAAAGAGTTGTTGTTTTACCGCTGCCGGTTGGACCTGTAACCAAAATAATTCCATGCGGAGCTTTTAGCCCATGAAGTAGTTTATGATAACTTGCACTATCCATACCGGCATCTTCTAGCTTCACAAGTGCCTTTTGTTTATCCAGAACACGCATGACTATAGACTCTCCGTAAAGTATCGGTAGAGTTGAGATACGAAAGTCATATTCACTCTCTCCGACTGCCGTTGAAAAACGACCGTCCTGCGGTTTTCTCTTCTCTGCAATATCAAGATTTGCCAATAGTTTTAAGCGAGATGCCAATGGCGGATAGATATCTTTTTCAAAAATAAACATTTCGGTCAATTTACCATCCACGCGACCGCGAACGACACAATTTTTTTCTGTTGGCTCCACATGTATATCACTTGCACGGTTTTTTATACAAGTTTTTAATACTACATCAATCAGCAGTAATATAGAGGAGGCTTCTTGCTGCTCTTCTATAGTATTTATTGAGTTTAACTCATCTCTTATTTTTTTTACTAATCCTTTTACGCTATCTTTTAACTCGACTTTGTAAAGGTAGGAGTGAATCTGTTTTTTTATGGATACGGCTATTTTTATAACTTTTCTTGGAAAGAGTCTTTGCATAGATTCTTGAGCTTCAATGTTGAGCGGGTCATTAAAAGCTATCGTAACGCTCATGTCATCTTCAGATATCGGTAATACATTATACTTTTGGAGTTGCGCTAATGGAACCCTGCTTGTAATTCTATAGTCCATATCAATGGAGTCTAAATCTAAAAACTGTAAATTTAATTCATGGGCTAGTTTTTCCAATACAGCTTTTTCAGGTATGTAGTCGTAATTGTCAATAATGGAGAGTTCATACACACCATTTCTTATCTGTTCAACAATAAAACGAACCAACCTATCCATCGTCATAAAACCTGAAAGGGTTATGTCTCTTAGGATAAGGTTAGGATTGATTCCTAGAGCCAGAAGTCTATCAACCTGTCTTTGCATAATCGAACCGTTGGCAAGTAAATCCGCCGTTATTCTGTCCATCTTTTTATCCTACCAGTAGATATGCTGTTTTATGATTTTTTTGTCATAAAACTCATCTATTATCAGTTTACTCAGTTTCTCGTCTTTTAAAAGATAAAGTTTATACGTAATTTTTTTATCATCCTTATCTTCAAAGATATAAAACTCTTTTGGAGTATCTTCGTTAAGCTGGCTATATAAATCAAAAACTTTCGAAAGTACATAGTCTGTTGTCGGTAAATTGAGTGAGGATAACTTGTACCCATCAAGCAGTGCATGGTAAAGAAGCTTTTTTTGCATCATGATTATAGAAAAGTAGGCTGCGTTTGATCTTGATTCAGGTGAAAATTTAAGTTTTATTATTGGTATTGTTAAACGATCGATATAGTCTGCTTTTAAACAAGAAAAAGCAAAGAGTAAAATATAATCTTCATCTTTATCATGTGCATTAATATTATTAAAACCTAGATTACAGGCATTTTCATATTTGTAGTTTTGATAAAGTCCTAACATCTCCTGCTTTACATCAGCATAGAGTGTAATTGTAAGTATTAAAGCCATGACTATTTTCATCTCATTTCTCCTGAGAGTATCTCATCTAAGAGTGCTTTTGCATTGGCTGAATGAGAGTGTTTTATATACTCTTTGAGCGTTTCAACAGCTTTATCTTTTTGATCTAGCTTGACTAATGATTTAGCAAAGATTATCCAACTTGTTTCGAGGTTACTATCAATTTCATTTGTTGTCAAAGCGTAATTATATGCCAGATTATAATCACCAGAGTTATAATAGCTTTTAGCTATAAAGAGACTTAGGGTCGGGTCATTGCTCTTTTTGAATCTTTTTATAACTTGTTCTATATCGTTTTGTGTACTCTGTCTCTTAATATTTATGCTACCTTTTGGTTCTTCATGGATAATAGTCTCTTCATTTGCTATGACTCTCTCTTTTTCTTTAATGATTTCTACCGCTGGCGCTTCTACTTCAACTATTCGTATCGGTTCTGAAAGAGTTGATTTATTTATTTTATCTATAAAACTGAGTGATGGGGTTAGGACAACTTTTGTTTCTACTTTTTTTGGCTCATTTTTTTCATCTAAAGCTTTTTTCGGTTCATTCTTTAGTAGATTATTCTGCGTATTGCTATCAACTATCTTCGCTGTTATTATTTCTGCTTTTACTATCGAGTTATTTTCATCTTTAGCCACTGCTGTACGATTGACATCTTGAACTATATTTTTTGAATTTTGATAATTTATAGTGGTAAAAAGAATGGTAGATATTACAATAGTACTAGTAATGATTACGGCATGCGGAAGATAGGATTTTATCTTATATGTGAGCCATTTTCTTTCCAACTCATTTATATCAAACATGTATTAATCCTGTATGAATTGCTGCCATCTCTATAATTTTATTTGATATTGAGATTGTATTTATCTTTGTAGGGTTGTTTTCATGATAGTGCGAGTAGATATCAAAGAGAATATAGAGTAATTTATTTGTATCTCTATAGTTTCCATGAGTCAAATTATAAATCAATTTTACAGAACTATCTTGGAACATATTTGCACTATCAAAACAATTCGCTTTCATAAGTTTTTTTTGTATATATACTTTTAACTCAGAAGCCGAAGCATTTTTAAGTTCTATGCTATCCCATATTCTAGTCTGAAAGTGTTCTTTTGCTATTAAATCCTCTTTCTCGGTTTTGTGAAGAGTGATTACAAATTTTATTTTTCTTGTATCTGAGAGTAACCTGATCTTTTCTATCAGAAAGTTTGAATAGAGCTGAGCCTCGTCCAAGAGTACTATCGGAACATAATCAAGTAATCTATTGTCTAAAATTTTCATAAATTGTGTAAAATTAAGGTCACCTTCATACTTTACATCTAATATATCTTTTGCCAATGTTTTAAAAAATTCACTATCATCAAGAATAGGGGTTTGATACAAATAAACAATTCTGGAGGATAATAAGTCATGGTAAAGTTTTGTTAAAAACATGCTTTTTCCGGTACCAGGTTTGCCATAAAGAAGTAACATTTTTAACGGCTTATTTACGGAGTCTTTGAATGAGTGATACATTTTAGAGACCCTGTCTATCTGTATATAATCCTCTGTATTCACAATATCTAAAAAAACATTTTTAGAATTTTTAAATATATTTGATTTCATCTTGACTACTTTTCAACTTCTTTATCTACTTTTACACTGGTTTTGTTATGGTCTAAAATATTCTCTTTTAGACCTGCATAACCTAAATCTGATAAAGACAAATCACTTTTTTCCTTACTGATAATATGCGGTTCTATAACAATAATAAGTTCTTG
>JAUSKV010000370.1 GCA_030646745.1 Sulfurimonas sp.
TCCAGTGCAAAGTTCACAGCATACATTGGATTGATAGCGGCAAAAATTGATAAATCTTGACTTACATAATAAATCCCAACTCCAGACAAAGATAAGAACCATATAACCATGATAGGTCCAAATGCGGAAGCTACTTTTTCAACACCTTTTTTCTGAATGAAAAACAGAACAAAAGCTATGAGTGCAGCTATAATAAGTAAGGTTATTTTTGGTGTTTCTTCATATCCAGGAATGAGAACCATTCCCTCCACAGCACTCAAAATACTAATAGCAGGTGTAATAACACCATCGCCAATCATAAGAGAAACTCCCAAAAATCCCAATATAGAAACTATCCCTATCGTGCGACTATTTTTGAGATAAGGAAGAAGTAGCTGAACCAAAACAACAGTTCCACCCTCACCTCGTTTACTGAGACTTGTTGCCAACCACGCATATTGGATAGTTACAAGTATTGTCATTGCCCAAAATACAAACGATAAAATCCCATATAAATTCTCAACCGTAGGTGCTATAAGCATACAAATAATAGCAATAGTATAAATAGGACTCGTCCCAATATCACCATACACAACCCCTAACGCTTTGATAACCATCATCTCATTTTTTATCCGCTCTCGCAGTGTCATCTAAATTCCTTTAACTTTTATTTTGAGAGCTAATTCTATAACTAAAGATGTCATGAAAATATAATAAAGAGAGTGCAAAGATATAATATTTTTATAAAATAATTATTAAATTTATAAATCCCTCATATGCTGTAAGCGAAGGAAAGAAATCTTCCGCCAGTTGACAAACAACTCTAAATACAATAAAATACATCGTATATATAAATAGGATAAAAAAATAATGCTTAAGCACAAAACTATTAGGTACTCTCTTGAAAAAAATGAGATTTTAAGAGAGCAAAGAGATGTTAGTTTTGAGGATGTTATTTTAAGTATTAAAGATGGAAATTTGCTTGATGACATAGAACATCCGAACAAAGATAAATATCCTAATCAAAATATTTTTATCATTTTAGTAAAAATAAAGGATTATATTTATTTAGTTCCTTATACCGAAGATGACATTTCAATATTTTTAAAAACGATTATTCCATCAAGAAAAATGAATAAAAAATACAATAAAGGAGTTTAAAATGATAACTTTAGATGAATATGAAAAAGATATTTTAAAAAGCGTTGAAGCTGGAGAATGGAAAAGCAAAAACAACATGGACAATAGAATTCGTGAGTTACAATCGCACATCAAAAACCAAAAGAAAAAGGCTATTTCACTCAGGCTCAATGAAAATGATATTTATGAACTGAAGAAAAAAGCTTTAGAAAATTCTATACCGTATCAAAATCTTATTCAAATGTTAGTGCATCAATTTGCAACGAATAAAATAAAATTGAGTGTGTAAAATTTTCAAAAGTGAGCATAAAATCTTGGCATGTGGATTAATTTTCACATGTGCTGTGAGCAAAGGGAAGACGAGGTGCCGCTTGAGGGTAAATGCCCTTGGGGTGGCACAAATCTACGCTTCTTCCTTCTCCTCCCCCTTCATAACCAAACCTCTGTAAACTTCATCTTTTGGGACAAGCCCTGCCTCATATAAAAACTGTGAAGCGACGAAATTTGTTTTTTTTATTTTGTCATATTTGGCGTAGCTTAGGTATAAAATATCTTTTGCTCTAGTGACTGCCACATAGAAGAGTCGTCGCTCCTCGTCGAGTGAACCGCCTCTTTGCATGAGTTTTCGGTTTGGAAATCTTCCGTCCATCAAATCGACTACAAAAACCTCTTTGTACTCCAAACCTTTGGAGGCATGGACACTGAGAAGATTTACCCCCTCACCTTGCGTTAAGTCTGAAGAACCTAAAATCATAGCATTTAAGAAGCGTTCATGTTCGGAATATGGCTTGGACAACTCCTCTAAAAGTATCATTTTTCTTGCTATTCTTGTTAATGACTCTGTCTGCTGTTTCTCATCTATTGAACCGTCTTTGAGTGTCGCTCTTTTGGTTGAGAGAACATCTGAAATATGCTTATACAAAGAGGATGCAGCAATTTTATTGACGATAGTTCTAGGTTGTTTTATCCCTTTTAAATCACGATAAAGCATGTAAAAATCATGCAAAAAGGTTGCCCCGTCTTTTGTGAGTTTAGGGTGTTTTAAAATCGGGTTTTGCATAAACTTATCTTCAAATCCTAACTTTGCAAATTTACCGACCGCACCTAGCTCTAAAAAATCATCAAAAAGCCCTAATTGGTGGCTCACTTTTCTCTTCTCGAATGGGTTATTTATAGAAACATCGGGTGCATATAAGCCGTAAAAGATAGAGCCATGTCCTAAAACTTTTAACGCACTGTACATCTCTTTTGCCATGGCACTTCCGATGCCTTTTGCAAACTCAAAAAGGTGGATAAATGCCATCATGTCCGACTCATTGACAAGTAAAGTGTATAAATCAAGTACCGCTTTGACCTCTTTGGAGTCAAAAAAACTTGTTCCGCCCTTTCTTTTACAGGCAATGCCAAGCTCTCTCAAACCCACCTCAATACCGTCCGCAGAAGAGTTATTTCTAAAGATAACCGCAATCTCCTCTTTTGGCGTTTGCGAGTCACGGATTTGCGCCGCCATGGCATGGTACTGGTCAAAAAGTTCATCGTATGCTAAAAGTTTTGGCGGTTGTGCGTTATAAATCCGCGTCACTTCTAACTGTTTCGGATAAATTCGCTCATTATGCTCAATGACTTTGGTTGCGAGTGAGAGTATCGGCTGCGTTGAGCGGTAATTTTTTGTAAGCGTGTGCACTTTTGCTTCGGGAAACTTTGTGGCAAATGAACCGATAATAGAAATATCTGCCCCGTTAAAAGCGTAAATACTCTGGTCGTAATCTCCCACGCAAAAGAGCGAAGGGGGTTTCATGGCTTCAATGAGTGTGCCCTGAAGTGCATTTGTATCTTGGTACTCATCCACCAAAACCTCTTTGTATCCCAAATCATTGGTTTTACACATCTCTCGAAAATTGATGAGCAAATCGTTGAAATTTACAAATCCGTACTCTTTTTTAAGGCTCTCAAACTCATCTACAATGTCGGCATAAATCATAGCAAAAAGCTCATGTTCAGGGTACTTTTCTACTATCCAACTATCAAAATCTCGCTCTAACTCTGTGTTTTGATAAAAAGAGTAAACATCATAGAGGTAGTTTCCGCCATACGGGGTTATTTCAGCGCCGATTTGCGAAAATGTGCGTTTTTCAAAAACACTTCTAAAGAGCGTTTTCAGCTCTCGTTGCTGTTTCAAAACCACTTTTTTATCATGTTTTTTGAGCCATCTGTAACTCACCGCATGAAAAGTTCCGGCATCGATTTTTGAAGCTATCTCTTTACCAAAATATTCAGCAACCCTCTCGACCATCTCGGCCGCTGCTTTGTTTGTAAAAGTGAGAAGCAAAATTTCCTGCGGTTGCACACCTGAAGCCAGAAGATGCCCGATTCTGCCGACTATCGTAGAAGTTTTTCCTGTTCCTGCCGAGGCAATAATTAAATTTTGTAAGCTTGCAGAAGTTGCAGCAGCAAACTGTTCCGGGTTAAGACGAGATAGTGGCAAAAGGGCAACTCCTATGAAAGTTTTAAGAGCGTGATTATACCCGCATTTAATTTACCATCTTGCACTCAAAATATACTAAAGCAATAGAACTGTATGAAATAATTTTATTTTCCTTCTATTTCGATAATGAAATTTTATTTGGCATAAAATCCACTATTTTATTACCTGCTGAGGATATACGATTCACCACACGTTTAGGTATTAATATTTGAGCAGTTGAGAGTATGATATGAGTTTGTAAATCAATTATTCTGGCATTAATCACTAAACCACTGTCATATTCCGTATATGTGCCTGTTAAAGCATAATTAACATTTAAACTAGTCTGTAATGTCAATATATCACGACTAAAAAGAAAGTCCCCTTGAGAGTCAATTTTAATATTGCTCATTGTCTTAAAATCTATTACCTTGTAGCCTCTTATCTGCATCTCATGAATAAAGTTTTCACTCAGTATATTGCTAAGACGGGATGTAGCTTTAAAATCTTCTAAGCATACAAATGAGGTTATAGCTATTGCCGAAGCTTGAATGTCGCCAAAATTTTTGTTCTGTGTGAGTTGGTCTGCCATACTGCTTACAAGCTGATTTACAACCGCTGCACTATCACGCGTTGAATAAGCAACTTCTACAGAATCATTTGCATAAACACAAACCTGAATCAACAGCGTTGCAATCAGTATTAAAAATA
>JAUSKV010000037.1 GCA_030646745.1 Sulfurimonas sp.
AGTTGAAATTTCATGTTTATTTCCTTTTTTTAAATTTGTGTAATACCGAAATTATTGCGTTGCATTGCAACTTTTGCACATGCCTTTATAAATCACATCCATAATAGTGTATCCATCAAGCTTTGGAAGCGGAGCATTTTCTAAACACTCTATATTGCTGCAGCCATTGCAGATAAAGTGGGCATGTGGAAACTCTTGTATTTCGTAATATCTTTTTTTATCATTGGACTCAAAACTGTTCACCATGGATTCACTCTCAAATTTTGAGATATTTCTGTAAAAAGTAGCCTTGTCCATGCTGATTTTATCTTTTATATCTTCAAAAGAGAGAGGTTTTTTCTCAGAGCTGAGTATCTCTAAAAGCTCTTTTCTGGCAGTCGTTACTTTCAAGTTTTTTTCTTCAATCATATTTTTTATTTGCATATTCGGATTTTATCACTTTAAATCTTTGACCTATCTTATGCTAATGCAACTAAGTTGCATTTAAGTGAGCTGAAAGTACAATTCTTTTTCAAAAATTATTCCTAAGGTGCCCACATGAAAAAGATACTCTTCACAGTTTTTATCGTCCTCTCAACTTCAGCTTTTGCCAAACCAATCGTAGTTGTAAGCATACTTCCACAGAAGACATTTGTAGAAAAAATAGCAAAAGAGATGGTCGATATAACAGTTATGGTCGCGCCGGGAAGCTCTCCGCATGCCTATGAGCCGAAGTCCTCACAAATGGTTTCTATCTCCAAAGCGGATGTTTACTTTAGCATAGGTGTTGAGTTTGAAAATGTTTGGATAGATAAATTCAAAGCACAAAATCCAAAGCTTAAATTTGTAAACTTAAGTGACCAAATCACAAAAATTAAGATGAGTGAACATCACCACGAAGAGGAACATAAAAAAGATAAACATGAAGAGCATGAGCACAGCGGACTCGATCCGCACACATGGACTTCACCTAAAAATGTTGCAATCATGGCTCAATCCATTTATAAAACACTAGCAAGATTAGACCCAAAAAACGAGCAATTTTACAAAGCAAATTTAGATAATTTTCTCAAAGAGATAGAAGATACGGACAGACAGATAAAAGAGGCTCTCAAAGATATGAAGCCAAATAGTAAATTTATGGTTTTTCATCCGTCGTGGGGCTATTTTGCACATGAGTATGGTTTAACTCAAATCGCTGTTGAAGTCGATGGCAAAAATCCAAAGCCAAAAGAGATGATTACTATAATTGAAGAGGCTAAAGAGGAAAAAGTAAGAGCCATTTTCACACAACCCGAATTTTCAGACAAAAGTGCTAAAATTATAGCAAAAGAAGTCGGTGTAAGGGTTGAGATTGAGTCTCCGATGGCTGCTGACTGGTCTTCTAATCTCATAAAAATGGCAAAAGCAATTGCAAACTAAATTTAATCAACGCGTTATTGAAATAGAAAACCTCTCTTTTGCATACGACAAAGAGTTCGTGCTCGAAAAGATTAATTTGATTGTTGATAATAGAGATTTTTTGGTTCTCATAGGTCCAAACGGGGGTGGAAAGAGCACTCTTGTCAAACTTATTTTAGGCATAAACCCTATCCAAAGCGGTTCTGTAAAAATCTTAAACAAACCTCTTCACAATAGTCTCTCACAAATAGGCTATGTTCCGCAAAATACAAACGTAAATACAAACTTTCCAATCAAAGCAATCGAAGTGGTAATGATGGGGCACCACACCCATAAGCGGGCGATTTTTGGATATAAAAAAGAGGAGACTGAACATGCCATGCATGTGCTGAGACAGGTCGGAATGGAGGAGTTTGCAGATAAAAAGATAGGCTCGCTCTCCGGCGGACAGAGACAAAGAGTGATGATAGCCAGAGCACTCTGCGCAAATCCTAAAATTCTTCTACTTGATGAGCCAACTTCAAGCATTGATGCAGATGGACAAAAACAGATTTATGAACTGCTTCGTGAGTTAAATAAAAAAATCACTGTCATAGTTGTGAGCCACGACCTCTCGGTTGTTTTGCAATACGCTACAAAAGTTGCCCATATCAATAAAAAGCTGGCATTCCATGATTTAAGCTCTGTAAAAAAAGAGTTTGAAATGAGCAGTGACACACATGTCTGCGAAGTTGAACTTCTGCAAATGTTAGGAAAATGTAAATGTTAGAAGCGCTCTCTTATGAATTTATTCAAAATGCCGTCATTGCAGGAATTTTGGTCAGCCTTATTTCCGGAATAATCGGCTCGCTTGTAGTTGTAAACAGAATGGTTTTTTTGGCTGGCGGAATTGCACATGCAGCGTATGGCGGGATTGGGATAGCAATTTTTACAGGTATCCCTATATTTCTAGGAACAACTATTTTTGCCGTATTCGCCGCACTTATCATGGCTTTTGTAACCATAAAACAAAGAGAGAACATTGACACTTTTATAGGTTTAATCTGGGCTGTCGGGATGGCAATCGGAATTATTTTGGTCGATTTGACTCCTGGCTATAATGTCGATTTGATGAGCTATCTTTTTGGCTCTATTTTGGCAGTGACAAGAGAAGATTTATACTTTATGGCTGCCCTGTTTGTAGTGATTATATTTGTTATGACCTTTTGGTACAGAGATATTTTAGCCGTCTCTTACGATAGCGAATATGCCTCTCTCAGCGGAATCAATGTAAAATTTTTCTACACACTCATACTTATTTTGTCGGCGCTTACCGTTGTTATTGCCATTAAAGTAGTCGGGCTTATCTTGGTTATCGCACTTCTCACAATCCCAATTTATATCGCTCAAAATCTCTCCTCTTCACTTTACAGTATGATGCTAATCTCAGGATTTATCGCTTCACTCTTCACGATTGTGGGGCTTTGGCTCTCCTACAGTTTTGATTTAACTTCAGGTGCTACTATTATTTTAGTTTCGGCTCTCTCTCTTATGCTATTTATGATTGTTCAAAAGATAAGATGAAAAAACTCCTTTTTATATATCTACTCTTTCAAACACTCCTTTTTGGATGTGCCACATGTCAGCTTATGATTCCAACGGCAGAGTTGCATATTGATTTGCAGATAAAAGAGAAAAGAGTAAACAACATCCACATGGAGTGGCATTTTGCCGACCTCTACTCAGCTGAAATACTAAAGCAGTATGATAAAAACAGAAATAAAGTTTTAGATAAAAATG